>NZ_LT906436.1:2657500-2864663 GCF_900187225.1 Listeria monocytogenes | reverse complement strand
TAGTACCCCCCCTTTTTATGTAATGTAAATGGATGCTATAAAGTTATCCACAGATAGAAAAAGCTATGGATAAGGTTATCCAAACACTGTTAAAAAATTATCCACAAAGTAAAAATGTATTGTGGATAACTTTAGTTTTCCCCAGCTATATTTCTATTCGACAGGAATTATAATATCAGAAAATCACTCTGATAGCAAGGACTTACCAAATCTATCCACAAAACTGTCCAGATGTGAAAAACGGTTGTCCACAGCCAGTTAACTTGTGTATAACTTGTGTGTAAAGAAATCTGTAACGAAATTGTTAGATTTAATTATCCACAAGCCATTGTGTGTAATTAACCACTAATTGTGTATAAGTTTAAACTAATTGAAAAGGTTATCCACAATAAAAAGGCGTTATTCAGGAGTTATCCACACTTTCTGGGAAAGGATTTCATTGCGCCAATGTGTTAAACTATTTACCGAATAAGAAAAAAAGACAAATAAATGAGGTTGTGAAAAATGATATTTCAACGGCTTTTGAAAACTAGAGATACAGAGTTTTATCGAGTTATACAAAACGGGAATATTGACGACGTATTTGGATACTTATTAATTCACGATAAACGGGAACCAGCAGAAATTGACGATTTTAAGGTATTTGCAAAAAGTAATATAAATAAAGAAGCTTTTTCAGTGAATATCAAAAAAAATCATATTTACACGATGTTTTTCCACTTTACTGATTTAGAGGAAGAACAGGAAATTCCAAAATTTACTAAAGTTATTCGTTTTATAGAAGGACTTTTATCTTTTCAGCCAGAAACAAGCCATTACGTTGATAACTATTTAATAAAGGAAAAACTAATTTTTGAATATCCTGCTGAATTTGAGAAAATCGGGGAGTTTGCTAAATATTTAGTAAAGCTTTCGGGTCGTAAAATTACTATTCCAGACACAACGAGAGAAAAATATATCTATTTAACGCAATAATTTTCGAAAAATGGTTTTTCTCTCTATAAAAATATGATATGATAGTGAACGGAGTCTAAATAGAAATTCGTCTAAATAGTATTGACAAAAAAGACCAGTTCACGTACAATATCTAAGACTGTCTAATAGATAAATTCGATTGGACCCTTTCATGGGAGGTGTAATTAATGAAAAGAACATATCAACCAAGTAAA
The DNA here is from genome assembly GCF_900187225.1 of Listeria monocytogenes. Classification (GTDB taxonomy): domain Bacteria; phylum Bacillota; class Bacilli; order Lactobacillales; family Listeriaceae; genus Listeria; species Listeria monocytogenes. The sequence continues at coordinate 2,863,494 of NZ_LT906436.1, read as the reverse complement.
CGTAAAAGAAAAAAAGTGCATGGTTTCCGTACGCGTATGAGTACTAAAAACGGACGTAGAGTTTTAGCAAGTCGTCGTCGTAAAGGAAGAAAAGTTTTATCTGCGTAGACCACTGAAAACGACTCAGTGGTTTTTTTTTTGAAAAATCTCTGAGTCAAACGGCCTTATACTAAGATATGTAAGAAGATGGAGAATGTATGAAAAAAAAATATAGAATTAAAAAAAATGACGATTTTCAAAAAGTATTCCGAAGAGGAAAATCTTTTGCTAACCGTCAATTTGTTGTTTATACTTTAAAGCAAGAAGGATTGAATCATTTTCGAATTGGTTTATCGGTTAGTAAAAAAATTGGAAACGCTGTCTGCCGAAATCGGATTAAACGTTACATAAGACAATCATTCCATGAATTAGAAAGCCAAATCAATCCTGAAAATGAATATATTATCATCGCCAGAAAACCGGCGGCCAATATGGATTTTCATGAAGTGAAGAAAAGTTTGATTCATGTTTTAAAAGTGGGGCGTGTTTTAAAGCAAAAGCCAAACAATTCAAAGTGAGTGGAAATTTGAAAAAGGCGAAATTGGAGGTTACATCAATTTGAAGAAGAAAAAGCGATTCAAACAGAAGTTGCTCATCGCAAGTCTTGTAATCGGATTAATGGCTGTGCTTTCGGGTTGTGGCTATTCAACTGATCCAATTACATCAGAATCAACTGGATTTTGGAGTCACTACATTGTATTTCCATTGTCCTGGACTATTACTTGGTTTTCCGATTTATTCGGTGGAAGTTATGCAGTCGGAATTATCGTTGTTACAATTTTAATCCGTCTACTTATCATGCCTTTAATGATCAAACAGCTGAAAAGCCAAAAGGCCATGACAAACTTACAACCGAAAATCAAAGAACTACAAGAAAAATACTCGTCTAAAGATAATGAAACAAAACAAAAACTACAACAAGAAACAATGCGTCTATATCAAGAAAATAGCGTAAATCCAATGATGGGTTGTTTACCATTATTAATCCAAATGCCTATTCTACTAGGATTTTACCAAGCGATTAGTAGAACAGCAGAAATCAAAACAGATTCATTCTTATGGATGCAACTGGGAAATCCAGATCCATATTACATCTTACCGGTTGTTGCGGCATTAACAACATTCTTATCATCAAAAATTTCTATGATGGGGCAAACACAGCAAAATAAATCAATGGCAATGATTGTTTACATCATGCCAGTAATGATTCTATTTATGGGTATTACATTACCGTCTGCTCTTGCTCTATACTGGATTATCGGTAACATTTTCACCGTATTCCAAACACTTTTAATTAATAATCCTTTTAAAAACAAACGTGAACAGGAGGCGCTGGCTGCTGCTCAAGTTGCGGAAGATCGTTTGAAGAAAAAAGCAGCTAACATGAAGGCTTCCAAAAAAGGAGGTAAGAAAAGAAAGTGAGAGATATAACTGCGCAAGGCTCAAACGTTGAAGAAGCTATCCAAAATGCATTAGCCACTTTAGAAACAACACGCGACAAGGTCGAAGTAGAAGTTCTAGACGAAGGTAAAAAAGGTATTTTCGGAATTGGTTCAAGACTGGCTATGGTAAAAGTAATTGAAAAAGAAGATGGTATCCAAGTAGCGATTGATTATCTTTTAGATGTTGCTACCAAGATGGGTGCAGTAATCACAATCGATGTAGAAGAAGTTGGTAAAGATGTGAAGTTGCAAATTAAAGGTGACAGTCTAGGTATGCTAATCGGCAAACACGGTCAAACCCTTAATGCTCTTCAATACTTAACACAATTAATTGCTAATAAAACAACGAGCCAATACAAAAACATTATTGTTAATGTAGGGGATTATCGTGAAAGACGTCATGAAACATTAGTAATTTTAGCAAACAAAATGGCAGATAAAGCTCTTAAAACGAAGCGCGCTGTTCATTTAGAACCAATGCCTTCATTTGAAAGAAAAATTATTCATGCTATTTTAAGCGAGAATGAACAAATTGAAACGCATTCTGAAGGACGCGATCCTTACCGTTATATTGTGATTAAGCCAGTTCGAAAATAAATTCTTAGACTGAGGTTTTTAGGAACCTCAGTCTTTTTTTAGGAGGAGACTCAAGTGGTAGTTTATAAGGGTTCGGTTCATGAAATGTGGCAGAAATACCGGGCAGAGCACCCGATGATTACAAGTAAGTTTGAGGCATGGTCATTTGGTAACTCAGCTAGGATGGCAAATGAGCTTGGTGGGCTTGTTATGGATGGGATAAAAACCGGTACGAGCAGCTTGTTCTATTGGTATGATCAAGGCGGGGAAACAATGCCATCTGTTGGTTCACATGTAGTGCTTTTAGATGGTAATGAAGAAGCAATAGGGATTATCAAGTTAATAGGTGTAACTATTATGCCTTTTAATGAAGTGCCGGAAACATTTGCTTACTTAGAAGGAGAAGGAGACCGGACGCTGGAATATTGGCGAAAAGTACATACTTCCTTTTTCACTAATGAATGCGTGGAGTTAGGTATTCCATTTGAAGAAGATGCTCTGGTTGTTTGTGAAGAGTTTGAGGTTGTTTATAAATAGAATGTTTCACGTGAAACAATAGAAGCGTACTGCGACTCATGCAGTACGCTTATTTTTTATTTCTTACTTCATTGGGTAATAGATTGAAAGTTCTTTTGTATAAGGAGTAGAAGTAAGTTTTGTTACTAAATCCAACTTTTTCAATAATCAACTCAATTGGAGTGGAAGTGGTTTCAATTAAAAGATTTGCTGCAAGCATTTTTTGTTTATTGACTAGTTCGGTAAAAGTGAAATTGGTATTTTTTTTAATAAAGTTACTGAGGTAATTTTTATTGTAACCTAATGTATCCGCGGCACTTGTTAATGTGATTGTGCGATAGTTGGATTCTATAAGCTTAATAACTTCGAGCATGGTGGAAGTGGTGCTTGATTGTGAGTTGGTAAGATCATCAGCTAAATATGTATCACATTTACGTACCAGTTCAGTGAACAGAATTGGCAAATAAAGAGTGATAATTCTTGATGAAAATTCTTCTTCTAAAAAATATTCTGTGATAATTTGGTTTAAAATTTGTTGGATATGCGGAATTTGCGCACTTTGAAAAATAATATATTTCTTTAAAGATTGCTCGCTTACGCTGGAATGAAGAAGAAAGTCGAATAGAAGGCTGTTTTTTTTCTTTATACTCGTTAGCCATTCTAGGCTGATTTGTTGGTCACGAAAAAGGATGTTGATGAGAATGTCCTTTTCGCCTGTTGCTTTTATGGAATGATGGCAGCCGCTGTCTAAAAGTAAAAGTTCTCCTTCATGTAAAGTTTCTTTATTTCCTTCAATGATTTGTTCAGAGCTTCCTGAATACATGTAATTTAGTTCAAGAAATTGATGCGTATGGTATGGGTAGTCGGCAAATCGGTTGTGTTTGCTTATATAAATGTCTTTGTTTTTGAAGAAATAATCATTTAATAATTCCATGCTGCCGTTCTCTTTTAAAAAGGATCCATTGGGTAAATCGGGAACAAAAGTGCCAGTGCTTTTTTGGATTTTTTCTTTTGAATTTAGGCGAAATAATTTTTTATTAAGCGCTTCCATTTCACAATCTCCTTCTGTAAATTTGATACTTTAATTATAAACACAGGATATTGTAAAGCGCAATCATTAATTGTTTAATATAAAGTAAGCGCTTAACTAAAATGAGTAGGAGGGTTAAAAGAATGGCTGGATCGAGTACAAGTAAAAAAGGAACGATAGCAGTATCTTTGACGAACTATTTAGATTCTGGATGTATTGTAGCGGGAGCAAGTGGACTAACTTTGTGGGCAACACAATTCGGACTTAGCAGTTTTGCGGTGGGATTACTTGGGGCTGTGAGCGCGAATGCGTTTGGTTCTGCAATTGGCGCACTTATTGGTGGTCATTTAGCAGATAAATATGGACGAAAATTTATTTATACGTATAACATGTTGGTGTATATGCTTGGAGTTACAATTATTATGTTTGCGATGAACTTCCCAATGTTATTAATTGGGTTTTTAGTTACAGGCCTTTCTGTAGGGGCTGGGGTTCCGGCTTCATGGACATATATTTCTGAAATGGCGGATCCTAGTATACGAGCTAGAAATATTGGTATATCTCAATTTGCTTGGTCATGTGGGCCAGCAATTATCTTTACTTTAGGAATTATTGTATCTCCACTTGGACTTTTAGGTAACCGCTTACTTTTCTTATCTTTATTGATTGTAGCATTTGTAGCTTGGCAGTTGCAGCGCAAACTAGAGGAGTCGAAGGACTGGGAAGCGGAGCAAGTGAAAATGAAAGAAAGTGGTAATCGTTTGGAACATCCTTTTAAAACAGCATTTTCTAGTATGGTAAATGTAAAATCAGTACTTTTCTTAGTGGGTGTGTACTTATTTTGGAATTTAGTAGCGGGTGCAATGGGATTCTTTATGCCGTTTGTATATGAAACGGTGGGTGGTCTTTCTAATACACAAGCGAATTTATTGCAAGCTGTATTATGGATACTCACAGCAGCTTCTACATACTTTGGCTTTGCTAAATTTGGTGATCGAGTAAGTCATCGTGGGTTGTTTTTTGTAGGGGCTTTAATGGCAGTTGCTTCTTGGGTTGTACTTACTTTTGTTGGAATGTCTTGGGTTGGCTTATGGACATTTGTTATTTTATGGGGTATTTCAGCAGGTATTGGTGCACAAGCTTTTTACGCACTTTGGTCCACAGAACTTTTCCCAACAAAATATCGTGGTGGGGTTCAAGGCGTGATGTTTTTCTTAGTTCGTGGTAGTACAGGTGTCTGGTCGATTGTCTTCCCAGTAATCTTGGCAAATCTTGGCTTTACTGTGGCGGGGACAATTATGATTGGTTTACTTACAGTGTCGCTTTTAATCGGTGTAATTTGGGCGCCGAAAACACGTGGCAGATCACTTGATGATATTACGAAGGAACGTTACGGAAATACAATTGATTAAAGAAAAGGAGCTAGACCAGTGAAACATTATGTTGCAGTAGATATTGGTGCATCAAGTGGTCGATTAATTCTAGGGGAATTGGTGAATGAAAAATTACAATTAGAAGAAATTCACCGTTTTAAAAATGGTTTTACGTACCGAGATGGGCACGAACGCTGGGAAATTGATCAACTGATGCAGGAAATCTTTATTGGCTTGGAAAAAGTAAAGCAACTAGGAATTTCGGAATGCGTGCTTGGTATTGACACGTGGGGCGTGGACTATGTTTTGATAGGGGCTTCCGGTGAGAAGTTGGCAGATCCAATTAGTTACCGCGATAAACGAACTTTAAATGCGGTGCAGAATTTAACGAGTGAGTATCCACGAGAATATATTTATAAAAAAACAGGTATTCAGTTTATGGAATTAAATACCCTATATCAGCTGTACGTGGAAGAGCGAGATTTACTAGAACGAGCGGAGAAAATTTTATTGATTCCTGACTATATTGGTTATGTCCTCACAGGGGTTAAGGTGGCAGAAACAACCAATTCATCGACTACGCAAATGCTTAACTTGCGAGAACAATTATTTGATAAGGATTTACTTTCGCATTTGAACATTGATGTGGAAAAATTTGCGCCACTGACGGATGCAGGTACGTATTTAGGTAAAGTAAAAGAGGAGTGGCTAGAGGAGTATGATATTCCTAATTGTGATGTAGTGACAGTGGCAACACATGATACAGCTTCGGCAGTGGTGGGAACTCCGGCAGAAGGAGAAAATTGGGCATTCTTGAGTAGTGGGACTTGGTCGCTAATAGGGATGGAGCTAAGTGCGCCAATCAATAACGAAGCAGCTTTTAAAGAAAATTACACGAACGAATGGGGCGCATATGGAACTTATCGCTTTTTAAAAAACATTATGGGGCTTTGGATTGTTCAAGAAATTGCGCGCATGGACGACTATAAGCATAGTTTTGCTGAGATGGCCGAGGAAGCGGGTAATTATCCTTATTTCAAGCAAATTATTAATGTCAATGATGCCAGGTTTAATAACCCGGAAAACATGGTGGATGAGATTAGATTGTATTGCCGAGAAACTGGACAGACTGTACCGGAGACGATTGGCGAACTGACAAATTGTGTGTATGGAAGTCTGGCACTCTATTATGCACTAGAATTGGAAAAAATGACTGAAATTACTGGTAAGAAAATCGAAAAGCTTTATATTGTCGGTGGTGGAAGTAATGTAGCTATGCTAAATCAATTAACAGCTAAACTTGCAGGGATAGAAGTGTTTGCGGGACCTTCAGAAGCAACAGCAATTGGAAATTTAGTTGTGCAAATGATTAATCAGGGCGAAATCGAATCCATGCGTGCGGGAAGAAAAATTATTCGAAATTCATTTGAAATTGGCGAATTTTCTTGTGGTGATGTGAGATTCGAGGAAATAAAAGAAAGATTTACTAAGGTACTTGAATTTAATTAGGAGGCTTTTAGAATGGGACAAGAAACAGAAATTAGTAAACGATATCAAATGGCGAAAGAACGTTATCAAGCAATTGGAGTTGATACAGAAAAAGCGCTTAAAACATTGAAAGATATTAAAATTTCGATGCACTGCTGGCAAGGCGATGATGTTAAAGGTTTCTTAAATCCAGACGGCGAACTTACAGGCGGAATCATGGCGACTGGGAATTATCCGGGTGCCGCTCATACACCTAAACAATTACGCCAAGATTTGGAAAAAGCTTATTCACTTATTCCTGGAAAACATAAACTTAACTTACACGCAATTTATGTAGATACAGATGAAAAAGTAGATTTAAATGAAATTGAACCTAAACATTTTACTCCATGGGTAGAATGGGCGAAAGAACAAGGTTTGGGTCTTGATTTCAACCCAACTTTCTTTTCACATCCAATGTTTAAAGATAATTATACTTTAGCTTCACCAGATAAAGAAGTACGCGATTTTTGGATAGAGCACGGGAAACGCTCGCGAAAAATTTCTGAGTACTTTGGGAAAGAACTTGGTCAAACAAGTATTAATAATTTTTGGGTGCCGGATGGTATAAAAGATTGTCCGATTGATCGCTACACCCCGAGAAAACGTTTAATGGAAGCTTTAGATGAAGTTTTTGCAGAAAAATTAGATGAAAAATATACCCAAGAAGCTGTAGAAAGTAAGCTGTTTGGTCTAGGAGCAGAGGCTTATACTGTTGGTTCGCATGAATTTTATATGGGTTACGGAATTACGCGGGACAAATTGATTTGCTTGGATGCGGGACATTTCCATCCAACTGAAGTTATTTCTAATAAATTGTCTTCTTTAGCACTTTTCAGTAAAGGCGTCATGTTACATGTGAGTCGTCCAGTCCGCTGGGATAGTGACCATGTGGTGATTATGGATGATGAATTAATTGAAATTGGTCGCGAATTGGTGCGCAATGATTTACTCGGAATTACAAATATCGGTCTTGATTTCTTCGACGCAACAATCAACCGGATTGCTGCATGGGTTGTTGGAACTAGAAATACGCAAAAATCATTACTTAAAGCTCTTTTAGAACCTACAGCTGATTTGAAAAAAATGGAACTGGAAAATGATTTTACATCTCGTATGGCAATTACAGAAGAATTGAAAGACTTCCCATTTGGCGATGTATGGAACTACTTCTGTGAAATTAATGGTGTCCCAGTTGGTTTGGACTGGTTGAAGGAAGTAAAAGCTTATGAAGAAGATGTATTACTAAAAAGATAGGAGATAGTGACGATGACAAAGGATATAATGGATGCTGTTTTTATTAAGGAAATGGCGAAAACTACTTCAAATTTATACCGGTTAGGCTGGGATGAAAGAAACGGTGGCAATATCACTTATTTGTTGGATGAAAAAGAAGTTGCGGAATATTTAGATGTAAAGCAAATCATCCGCACAATTCCAATGGACTTTGATGGTAAAAAGCTTGCTGGCAAGTATTTCTTAGTAACTGGTTCGGGTAAATATTTTAAAAATGTTGAAGAAGCTCCAGCTGTGAATTTAGGTGTAATTCAAGTGAGTGAAGACGGGAAAGCTGTTCATTTGTTGTGGGGCTATACAGACGGCGGACTGCCAACGAGTGAACTTCCAGCGCATTTTATGAGTCACATTGCAAGACTTTCTGTGGATCCGGAAAACCGCGTTGTTATGCATTGTCACGCTACTCATTTGCTCGCGATGACATTTACACATGAGCTGACGGAACGAGCATTTACAAGAACTTTATGGCAAATGTGTACGGAATGTTTAGTCGTTTTTCCAGAAGGTGTTGGGATTATTCCTTGGCTGGTTCCTGGTACGAATGAAATTGGAGAAGCTACATCTGAAAAAATGAAGGAAAATCGTTTAATTGTTTGGCCACATCACGGAATTTATGGTGCGGGACAATCAATGGATGAAACATTTGGATTAATTGAAACCGCGGAGAAAGCAGCAGAAGTTTATACTATTGTGATGTCACAAGGCGGTATTAAACAAGCGATTACAGATGAACAATTGAAAGCACTAGGTGAAAGATTTGGCGTTGAAGCAAAGGCAGGTTATTTAAATAATTAGGAGGTAACAATAATGGAACGAGTGGCATCTATTATGTATTTATATCCTGGTAATAAAGAAGAATATAAAAAAAGACACGACGAACTTTGGCCAGAAATGAAAGAGGCTTTAAAAGCACATGGAGCAGCTAACTATTCGATATTTCTAGATGAAAAGACTGATACATTGTTTGCTTATGTGGAAGTCGAGGATAAAGCCATTTATGACAAAATAGCAGAAACAGAAATTTGTCAAAAATGGTGGGAATATATGGCTCCAATTATGAAATCAAATCCTAATAACAGCCCGGTCGCGGTTGATTTAAAAGAAGTTTTCTATTTAGCATAAGAAAAGAGACATGACTTTAACGCAAAGTCATGTCTCTTTTTTAAATATTTTTCGGTAACCGGAATACAAGTAGGAAACAAACAACAAGTAGAACAATATTGACATACATGCTCATTTGCAAACTGTCGGAAAAGGCGCTTGCTTTTGAAGTAGTGGCAGTATTTCCAAGTGTGCGGAAGAAGACTGAGCCAACAACAGCAATCCCAAAGGACGAACCAATTCGCTGCGCTGTATTAAACATACCACTAGCTCCACCGCGATCTATACCAGTCACAGTGGAAAGGGTAAAACTATTCAATGGTGCAATAGTCAAACCACTACCAATGCCAGCGATGAAGAGGGGTAAGAATAAAAGCCAAGCAGAGAAAGCGCCGTCGTTCAAATGGAAAACAATAGACACGGTGCCAAGACCGACAATAACGAGTGTGACTCCAAGCATTAAGAGTTTTCTTCCGAGTAGTGGAATAAGCCGGTAACTATTAGATGCGGCGAGCACACTACCTAATGCAAAAGGACTAATAGCAAGTCCAGATAAAATAGCAGACCGGTCGAAGCCAGTTTGCCAAGTTAGAGATAGGACAAAGAAAATACTTGTAAAAGCAGCAAAGTAAACAAGCGATAAGAGCATACCTGAAACAAATTGATTGTTTTTAAGAAGATTAGGTGCAATTAATGGCTGATTTCCTTTCTTTTCTTGGTAGACGCTCCATTTATAAAGAATAATAAATAGTGGAATAGATAGCGCCATTAAAAAGTAATCCACTGGTTTGAAATCATTTGCACCATTTGAAATAAGTGGGAAAAGTAATAGTAAGAGTGCAATTGTCAGTAGCCCAACTCCAGGTAAATCGAAGCTGATTTTTTTCGTGGAAACAGTTCTTTTGGGAAGATAAAGCATTGCTAGGACGAGCGTTACTAACACAAAAGGTACGTTAACGAAGAAAACTGCGCGCCAACCATTTGTAGCTCCGAACAGTTCAATTAAAAGTCCTCCTGTAAGAGGTCCGATGGCAGTTCCTACACCAATAACAGAGCCAAGAATTCCGAAGATTTTCCCAAGGCTTTTCCCAGAATACATATCCATAATTGTGGCGTTGATTTGCGGGAAAAATAATCCGGCAGCAAGTCCTTGTATTACCCGGGAAATAATTAGACTATTTTCTGAATCTGCAAAACCAGCTGTCACACTCATAATTAGAAATAGCGTAATCCCGATAATGTAGATGTTTTTTCGGCCAAATTTATCCCCAAGTCGACCAGCTAAAATAAGTACAAGCCCAAAAGCAAGCGCATAGCCTGAAATTACCCACTCAATCGTCTCGCTTGTCGCATGTAGGGCCGTCGTAATATCAGGCAAGGCCACATTAACGATTGTTGTATCTAATAATGAAATAAAAGCTCCAAGCATAATTGAAATAAGTGCTAAAGTATTACGTTTATTCGTCTGTTCCATGAATCATTCTCCTTTTTGAAGCTTTTTGAGCTATTTTCCATTATAAACCTAAAAACTCGGATGATAAAGAAAGAGCAAATGTTTCACGTGAAACATTTTACTTTGCGAGTAAGATTTGATAAGCTTCTTTTATTAAAAGGGCGGGGGTTAACGTATGGAAAATCGGAAGCAAATGATAAAAACGGAACGACTTTTTTTAAGCGAAATGACGTTAGCTGATACAGAAATATTGTTTGGCTATTGGTCAGATGATTCTGTTACTAGATATATGAATATTGAACCTTTCCAAAGTTTGCAGCCGGTTGAAGAAATGATTCGGATGCTACGACAACTAGAAATTGAAGGAAAGGCACTTCGATGTGTGATTATTTTGCAAGCAACAGAGGAAATCATTGGTACATGCGGCTTTAATTATATTGATCATGAAAACCATCGTGCAGAAATTGCCTATGATTTAGGTACACGCTTTTGGAAACGTGGTTATGCGACGGAAGCAGTGAGAGCGTTGATGGAATGGGGAAAAGAATCATTTGAATTGCACCGAATTGAAGCAAAAGTAGACCCAAGAAATAGTGCTTCTATAGCATTGTTAGAAAAGCTTGGTTTTTCGGAGGAAGGTTTACTGCGAGATTATGAAAAAATTGGTGAGACATACCAAGATGTGCAATTGTTTTCGTGGATAGATGAAATTTAGTAGTAAATGTGTCGATTTTTTTACTAAATAGTGTAGATAAACCAAAAGTTACGATATCATAAAGATTTTGCCTTGTTTGTTCTATTTACTTATTGCTAGAATAAGATTATCTAAAACACTTAAGGAGATTACACAATGACAAAAGAATATTATTTTATAAAACCAGAGTTAAGTTCTCCTGAAACAAAACAAGAAAACATTGATTCTTGGTTAAAGACACAAGATAAAACTTTTTACGATGCACAGATTGCGCAAGAACGTGATTACTGCTTCTGGTGTAATATCGTAGAAACGGCTAAACCAAATTCGCGCACGAGTTATACTTCGATGGCATATACATTAAATGAACCGAATATGCTCAATTCAGCCGGCAAAACGAGTTTTATTTTATCAGAAGAAGAGGTATTGTACATTCACACTTTATCTGTTGTTCGTGATGGTAAAGTGATTGATAAATTGGATGACATTAATGTAAAAGTACTTGACTATGTTCGTGATGAAAATCAAGCGAGTTTTAATGATGAGAAAAAAGTGACAGTACTTATTCGTGACTTACATTTAAATGATATCTTTATTGTGGAAACGACAATTGAGCGTAAATATGAAGAAAGTAGCATTCGCAATGACTTTTTCCGCTGGATTTATTCAGCGCCAAATTCATACTGGGCTTATGGAAAATACCGTTTTGAATTGAAAAATGAAACGGAGAAGAAATTAGAAGCGAATTTCCATTATTTCCGAGATGAAGCAGGCACCATTTTAGAAAAAGACAAGGTTATGGTTGAACATAACGAATCTTATACAATCGAAAAAGAAGATTATATTGGAGAAGATGCCAAAGAACTTGAAATTACACCGTTTGTTGATTTTGTTACGGAGCAGACGTATCCGCAAATCACAAAAACAATCAGTGACATTTATCAAAAATTCTATCAAGTAAACCTTGCTGAATTTGCGGCTGATATAGTAACTGAACTAGATGCGTTACCGACATTAGACCATAAAATCAAGCATGCCATCGATTTTGTTCAAAAAGAAGTGTACTATTTATATAATGAAACAGAGATGGATGGTCATGAGCCTCAAGCTGCAGAGGTGACTTATAAAACGAAACAAGGGGATTGTAAAGCGAAAACAGTTCTTTTGAAAGTGATTTTAGATTATTTAGGCGTGAATTCAGAGCTTATTTTGGTTAACTATGGTAGTGATGTATTCCTACCAGTTTATACACCGTCACCATTCAACTTTAACCATGCGATTTTAAAAATAACGCATAATAATCAAGTCTACTTTATCGATGCTACGATGAGTAGTGATCAAGGGTTTTTGGCTAATCGTCAAAAAAATAGTTTTATGTATTATTTGGAAATTAAACCAGGGGCGGAATTGCAAAAACAAGAGCCGTTTCAAGATGAAATTCCATCTGTGGAAGAAGTGGTTTACTGCGATGTGAAAGATAATGCGGCTGAAATTACTTTTGAAAGAAAATTACGCGGTGGAATGGCAAACGGGTCACGAGAAATGTTTAAAAATGATTCCAATAAAGACATTATCAATCGATATAATTTTGCGATTTATAGCAATATGACTTTATATAAAAAATATGAAGAAAATGAAGTTGATAGTCATTTTAGTAATACATCCATTCAAATTGTGGAAGATAATAAAGACTTAAATGAGCTTTCTATAATTTATAAAGCAACTATTTCCGATCCATATATTGTAGAAAATAAAAAGCGTTATTTACATTTTTGGAACTGGAATAATTTTATTGATGATGGTGCGGAAAAACATTTTCATAAGGATTTTCCATATTGGATTGATCGGAATGTCATCAAAACAGAACTTCATTTGACGACAGATAAATCAATTGATCAGCAAGAACGCTACACACGTCAAGAATGTGACATCAAATCTAAGTATTTGAACCATCGTATGACGAAGAAAATTCACAAAAACGGAGCTTCTTGTTATTTAGAATATCGTCCATATCACAACCTTACTATTAAAGAGAAGGATTTGGAAGAATATGTTGAAGCTAATAAAGAAATTCTCAAGAGTAACTGGGGTATCGGTATTGATATCATTGAGGATGGTTTGTTCAAGAAATTAGGCAAGTTATTTAAATAAAATTCAAAAAGCATCCTTTATAAAAGGGATGCTTTTTTGATAAATGGTCCCGACTGGTCTCGAACCAGCGACCCCCACCATGTCAAGGTGATACTCTCCCAACTGAGCTACAGGACCGAGTAAAATCAGAAAATAAGTTTAGGCATTTATTTTCTGAATGGATTCACGTTCAATCATTTCGGTTTGGATAATGGTTGTTTTTGGAACATTTTTATCTTGATGAATTAGCCGGAATAATAAGTTAGTCGCTTTTTTTCCTAGTTTATTGATTGGAATGTCGATAGAAGTAAGTGGTGGTGATAGGAAAGATGACGCTACTTTATCATTATAGCCGATAACAGAAAAATCTGTTGGGATTTGTAAGTTTTTATCGGCTGCCATTTTGTAAATGCTAAGAACTTTTAGGTCGTCGGTTGCGAAAACAGCGGTTGGTTTATCAGGGCCTTCCATTAGTCGTAGTGCGGCTTTATAGCTATCTTCTATGCTATAACCACTATCTATAATCCAGTCATTACGTAGGTCTAATTGGTGGTCAAACAGGCAGCTACGGAAACCGGCAAGACGATCAATCGAAACGTGATAATCGAGTGGAGCATGGATACAAGCAATTTTTTGATGGCCTTGCTTGATTAAATGTTTTGTTAGAGCATAACTGTCGCCAAAATTGTCGGTGTCAACAGAGTATATATTTTTGTAATGACCTTCTACTTTTCCGGTAACGACGATGGGGATATTATATGGGTCTAATTGGTGAAAAAAATCTTCATCAGCGGGAGAACTTAGCATAATAATGCCTTTTATCATTTTTTCTTGAATTTTGGAGAGGCATTTTTTAAGTTCGTCTTCGCTGTTTTTAGCAGTTTGAAGAATTAGGTCGAAATTTTCCAACTCAGCTTGAGTGGAAATGGATTGAATTATTTCGGAAAAAAATGGGTTTCCGGTTGTGGTTGTAGTAGAGCGATTTGAAATAACCATGATAGCATCAAAGCCCGAAGAGGTAAGTGCGCGTGCTAGTTTGCTTGGTTGGTAGTTAAGTTGGTCAATCGCTGCTAGTACTTTTTTTCGTGATTCTTCGGAGATATTAGCTTGATTGTTTAGTACTCTAGATACCGTTGATTTTGAAACTCCCGCATGTTTTGCTATATCATATATGGTTGATGCCAAGGTAATCTTCCTTTCTCTTTATTGTTTCCGGTATCGGTTCCGGTCATTATCATCCATGTTTATATTACTCAATTTTCTAGCAAATGTCCAACTAGATGTTATCTATGTAAGGAAACTCACTATTAGCAACGTGTTAGAAAAGACGTTAAAAATTGTGTTTGACAGAAAGCGCTTTCCATACTATAATTCTTCTTGTGGGAGCGCTCCCGGTTAGGAGGTAAATGATGACGAATTTAAGAAAACGACTTTCGCGGTTATATGCCGAAGATGTGGTAGATAGTTTGGCAGCTAGAATCGAAGCACGGGTACAGCAAACGCAACAACGAAAGTTAACGCGAAAAGATCAGTGGGACGAGAAAGATATTGTTTTAATTACATATGGGGACCAATTTAAAGAGGAATCCCAAAAAACGTTAACAACTTTTAAAAAAATGTATGATAGTTATTTAAAATCGGCTTTTGAGATAGTGCATTTCCTACCTTTTTATCCTTATTCTTCGGATGATGGATTTTCGGTCATTGATTATAAAGCGGTGAACCCAGAGCTTGGTGATTGGAAAGATATTAAGGAAATGGAAAAGTCGGCGCGATTGATGTTTGATTTTGTTTGTAATCATATGTCGGCGAAAAGTGATTGGTTTAAGCGATATTTAGCGGGTGATGAGGAATTTAGGAACTTTTTTGTGGAAATGGATCCAAATACGGACCTTAGTTCGGTTACAAGACCACGCGCGACACCAGTACTGACAACATTTCAATTTGATTCAGGAAAAGTAGGGCATATTTGGACGACGTTTAGTGAGGATCAGATTGATTTGAACTTTGCTTGTCCGGAAGTGCTTTATAAGATGATTGATGTTTTAATGTTCTATCTAGAAGAAGGAGCAGAATATGTGCGACTTGATGCGGTTGGATTTATGTGGAAGGTGCCGGGAACAAGCTCGATTCACTTGGAAGAGACGCATGAAATCGTGAAATTATTTAGAGATTTAGTAGACATTGCAGCTCCGGGGACGATTATTATTACCGAAACCAATGTGCCGCATGTTGATAATATTAGTTATTTTGGAAATGGTGAAAAAGAAGCGCATATGGTTTATCAATTCCCGCTTCCACCACTTGTGCTCCATGCTATCCATCATGGTAATGCAAAATTCCTCCGTAACTGGGCGAAGAATTTAGAGCTACCAGAAGGCAAGCGGACATTCTTTAATTTCCTTGCCTCACATGATGGGATTGGGTTAAATCCAGTGCGCGGAATTATTCCAGAAGCTGAGATTTTGGCTTTAGTGAATGATTTGGAGGAAGAAGGCGCGCTCGTTTCATATAAGCAAAATCCAGATGGTTCTAAGAGTCCGTATGAAATCAACGTGACGTACATGGATGCGCTAAGTAAACAGGCGGACACAGATGATTTGCGACTTGCAAGATTCCTTGTGGCTCATGCAGTATTGATGTCTATCCCAGGCGTTCCAGCCGTTTATGTTCAAAGTATTTTAGGAAGCCGCAATGATTATTTAGGCGTAGAAGCAACAAGTCACAATCGCTCTATTAATCGAAAAAAATACGACTTGGCGGAAATTACAGCAGAGTTGGAACAAAGAGGCTCCTTACGAAAAGCAACTTATGATGCGCTAACGAAATTAATTAGCACACGAAAAGCGGAATCACTTTTCCATCCAGAAATACCGATGGAAGTTTTAGAATCTACGGCGGAATTGTTTGTTGTTAAACGTTCATCCGACGCAGAATCGATTATATTGATTCATAATTTATCAGAAAAAGAAGTGAGTTATTCACTAGACAGCGGTGTTTATACAAATCTTTATAAGGGCTCCACAGTAACTGGGAGCGATTCCATAAAGCTTAGTGGCTATGAATTCTGCTGGCTAAAAACCAAAAATTACAGGGAGGAACAAAAATGAAGAAAAAGAGTCTTGTATTACTTGTTGTTGTGTTGGTTCTAAGTGCGGTTCTAGCTGCATGTGGAGGGAAAGAGTCTAGTAGTAAGGAAGTAACGATTGAATTTATGCATTCATCCGTTGAAAAAGAGCGTTTAGATGTTATTAATAAATTAATTGCTGATTTTGAAAAAGAAAATCCAACAATCAAAATCAAACAAATTCCAGTAGAGGAAGATGCTTTCAATACAAAAGTTGTCACACTTGCTCGCTCTGGTAAACTTCCAGCTGTTATGGAAGTAAGTCAAGATTTTGCCAAAGTAATGGATAAAGATGAGTTGATTGACCAAGATGCAGTGAAAGAAGTTATTGACTCTGTTGGAGAAGACAAATACTACGAAGGCGCAACAAACTTAGTACGTTCTGAAGATGGTAAAAGCTATATCGCAGCACCATTAAGCGGTTGGGTTCAAGGTATTTGGTACAACAAAAAAGCTTTAGCCGATGCTGGTTTTGAAGAACCTAAAAACTGGGCAGATATTGAAAAAGTAGCGAAAAAATTCACGAATAAAGCAGATAAAAAATATGGTATTGCAATTCCAACAGCAGAAAGCACGATGAGTGAGCAAGCTTTCTCTCAATTCGCACTTTCTAACAAAGCAAATGTTTTAGATGCAAAAGGTAATGTAACGATTGATACACCAGAAATGAAAGAAGCGCTTCAATATTACAAAGATTTGTCAGCATACACTATGCCTGGTTCAAATGATGTAACGGAAATTAAAGATGCATTTATGAATGGAACAGTTCCAATGGCAATGTACTCTACGTATATCCTTCCATCCGTTTATGAAGAAGGCGATCCAAAAAATATCGGTTTCGCAATTCCAGAAGAAAAAGAAAAAGCAGTTTATGGAACAGTTTCTGGTTTAACTATCTCAGCTGGTTTGGATGACGAGCAAAAGAAAGCAACGAAGAAATTTGTTGAATACTTGTCTCAACCAGAAAATATGGCAACTTGGGTATTAATGTCTCCTGGCGGGGCGCAACCAGTAAACAAAGAAGTAGTAGAACAAAAAGCTTACAAAGAAAACGAAGTAATTAAATCGTTTGGTGATCTTCCAAATGAAATTGCAGCATCTTTCAATGACATCCAAGTTTTCGGACTTGTTGACGGTAAAAATCTCACAAAAATGGGAGATATTACTAGCTCAGGCATTATCGCACAAATGGTTAATAACGTAACAGTTGGCGGTGGCGATGTATCAGCGGACCTAAAAGCTGCACAGAAAAAAGCTGAAGAAGGCAAATAATCAAATAGCGGGGAGTGAGTCTCCCCGCCTTTTTTAACAGTTTAGCACGTCGCTTTTTGATTTAAGGAGGCATTATGAAAACAAAAGTATATAAAAGGTCTGACTTTAAGTTAGCAATGATTTTACTTGCGCCAAGTTTTGTTTTACTGGCAGCACTTGTGTTATACCCGATGATTTCAAATATCCAGATTAGTTTTTTAGATATGCCACTAAATCCGAATATTAAATCGGTCTTTATCGGTTTACAAAACTATATAGATATTTTGAAGGATCCAGAGTTTTATAAATCACTAGGTCTTACTGTGGCTTATACAGCGCTTGTAGTGGTTGGAAGCACCGGGATGGGGCTACTTGTGGCGATATTCTTTAACCGTGAATTTCGCTTTAGAAGAACGGCTCGGTCGCTGATTATTTTGTCGTATGTAACACCATCTATTTCTCTTATTTTTGCATGGAAATATATGTTTAATAATGGCTATGGTGTAATTAATTTTATGACAGTGGATGTGCTTCATATGTTCAAAGAAGCGCCACTATGGTTTGATAATCCAGTTTCTAGTTTCTTTTTAGTAACCTTTTTTGCGATATGGCGTTATTTCCCGTATGCATTTATTTCGTTTTTGGCGATTTTGCAAACGGTCGATAAGTCGCTTTATGAGGCGGCTGATATGGACGGAGCGAACATTTGGGATAAATTCAAAATTGTTACTTTGCCAGCGATTATGCCGGTACTTGCGACAGTTATTACGCTTCGTGCGATTTGGATGTTCTATATGTTCACCGATGTATACTTACTCACGAATAAAGTAAATATCCTTGGAGTTTATTTATATAAAACAGCATTCGCATTCAATGATTTAGGAAAAGCAGCAGCGATTTCTGTGATATTATTTGTCATTATTTTTGTTGTTATTATTTTTGCAAGAAAGCGGGTGGATTTGAATGGCGGTAAGTAGTAAAAAGTCAAAAAGAACGAAGAAAATCGCGTTTTATACGACGATGGTTGTGTTTTTATGTATGACGTTGTTCCCATTTGCGATTATGTTAATGACTTCATTCAAGAGTAGTAAAGAAGCTATTTCCACGAATCCAACATTTTTCCCGAAAGAATTCACTTTCCAGCATTATATCGATATTTTTAATCCAGATATTTTTCCGTTTTTAACGTACTTTAAAAATAGCTTGGTTGTTTCGATTTTTGCGGCCGGAATTGCGGTTGTTTTAGGGATTTTAGGCGCTTATGCATTGTCGAAATTACGCTTTAAAGGGCGAATGACGATTAATGCAAGCTTTTACACGGTTTACATGTTCTCCGGAATCTTGTTAATCGTTCCGTTGTTCAAAATAATTTCGAGTTTGGGATTGTATGATACGGAAACAGCTTTAATTATTACGATGGTTGTACAAACCTTACCAACTGCGGTATTTATGCTAAAAAGTTATTTTGACACGATTCCAACTGATATTGAAGAAGCCGCAATGATGGACGGGCTGAATCGCTTCCAGATTATTTTACGAATTATTGTTCCGCTTGCGATTTCAGGTATTGTTTCTGTGTTTGTATATTGTTTCATGGTAGCTTGGAATGATTATCTGTTTGCTTCGATTTTCCTATCTAGCTCAGAGAAATTCACGTTACCGATTGGCTTGAATACATTATTTAGTACACCAGATTATATTTGGGGTAGAATGATGGCGGCATCGCTTGTTACGGCGCTTCCAGTCGTTATTATGTACGCAATTTCAGAACGATTTATCAAAGGAAACTTAACTGATGGTGGAGTTAAAGGATAAGAAAGGAAGTAATTTAACATGAAAAAATTAGTAGCAACAGCGCCTCGTGTGGCGGCATTAGTAGAATATAATGATCGTGAAGTTTTAGAAGATGAAGTAAAAATTAAAGTACAATTTGCTTCTCCAAAACATGGTACAGAAGTAGTTGATTTTAGAGGAATTAGTCCTTTTATTGATGAAGAATTTTCACCAGAATGGAATCTATTTGTTTCACGTGAAACAAATAGTGCACGAGGCATTGTGTTTGGCGAGTTTCAGCTAGGTAACATGGTCGTTGGTGAAGTAGTTGAACGCGGGAGCAAAGTGACGGAATATGCGCTTGGAGACATCGTTTGTTCTTACGGACCGATTATGGAAACAGTTATTGTAAAAGCTGTTGATAATTATAAATTACGTAAATTGCCAAAAGGTGCTAATTGGAAAAATGCAGTTTGCTATGACCCGGCTCAATTTGCAATGAGTGGCGTGCGAGATGCACATGTTCGTGCGGGCGATTACGTTGTTGTTGTCGGACTTGGTGCGATTGGTCAAATTGCGATTCAACTAGCGAAAAAAGCTGGCGCAAGTGTTGTTATTGGGGTCGATCCACTTAGTCACCGTCGTGAAATCGCTGAAAAACACGGTGCAGATGCTACTTTTGATCCGATTACTACCGATGTTGGCCTAGAAGTGAAACGTCTTACTGGTAAACTTGGTGCGGATTCTATTATTGAAACGAGCGGGAATGCGGCGGCGCTTCAAGCTGCGTTGCGCGGAATTGCTTACGGAGGCACAATTTCTTACGTAGCATTCGCGAAACCTTTCCCAGAAGGATTTAACCTTGGACGTGAAGCTCATTTCAACAATGCGAAAATCGTCTTTTCCCGTGCGGCAAGTGAACCAAATCCGGATTATCCGCGTTGGGATCGTAAGCGTATCGAGGAAACCTGTTGGGAACTATTGATGAATGGCTACTTAGATTGTTCAGATATTATTGATCCAGTTGTTCCATTCGCTGATTCAGCTGAAAGTTATATGAAATATGTCGACCAACAACCTGATTTAAGTATTAAAATGGGGATAACCCTTTAAGGAGCGATAATAATGAAATTAGGCACACAAAACCAAGCATTTTTCCCAGAAAATATAGAAGAAAAATTTGCTTATGTAAAAGAAATGGGCTTTGAAGGTTTTGAAATTGATGGTAAATTACTTGTTGAAAATTTGGACGAAGTGAAGAAAGCTATCGAAAAAACGGGGCTACCTGTTAGTACTGCATGTGGCGGTTATGATGGCTGGATTGGTGACTTCATTGAAGAGCGCAGACTGAATGGTTTGGAAGAAATTAAGGCGATTTTAGAAGCTTTAGCAGAAGTCGGTGGGCAAGGGATTGTCGTTCCTGCGGCATGGGGAATGTTCACGTACCGCCTTCCACCAATGGCTTCACCGCGTAGCCAAGCCGGAGATTTCAAAGCTGTGAGCGAGTCGTTAGTTTACTTGGACAAAATTGCTGGTGAGACTGGCACGAAAGTTTATCTTGAGCCGCTTAACAGATACCAAGATCATATGATTAATTTGCTAAGTGATGCGCAGAAATACATTGATGAAAATAATCTTAAAAATGTAGAAATTATCGCTGATTTCTATCATATGAATATTGAAGAAGATAGCATTCCAGCGGCGCTTGAGACGTATAAGGATTCGATTGGTCACATTCATGTTGCTGACAATCATCGCTACCAACCGGGAAGCGGCAGCCTTGATTTTAAAACAAGTTTTGATCAACTGAAAAAGAACGGTTACAACGGGTTTTTAACTTTTGAATGTCGTGTTCGTAGTGAAAATCCTGAACAAGCTTATAAAGATGCCTTAGCACATTTAAAAAGCTGTCTAATTTAAAATAGAAAATCCGTCCCAATTAAAGCGGACGGATTTTTCTAAAAGGAGTTTCGGATAATGAAGAAAAGAGTTGCAATTATCGGTGCTGGACAAGTCGCTGAGAAGGTCCACGCTGCATATTATAAGACAAGAAATGAACTGGAGCTTGTAGCTGTTTGTGACCCAAGTTTGGAGCGTGGCGAAGAGTTCCGCGCGAACAATGGTTTTGAGAAACATTATGCTAAGGCAGAAGAGATGTTTGCGGCCGAGAAAATCGATATTGTTAGTATTTGTACGCCTAATCGGTTCCATTTTGATAATGTGATGTTGTCACTAGCGAATGGAGCAGCCGTTATGTGTGAAAAGCCACCCGCAATGAGTGCGGCGGAAGCGAAAGCAATGTGGGAACTTGCGGAAGCGAAAGGTACGATTTTGGCGTACGATTTTCATCATCGTTTTTCCAGTGAAGCACAGTTTTTAAAGAGAAATTCGGCGCTTCTAGGTGAAATTTATTGTGTGAAAGCAACTGCGCTTCGTCGTTCTGGCGTGCCAGGTTGGGGAACTTTTACGAATAAAGAAATGCAAGGCGGGGGTCCACTGATTGATATGGGAATTCACATGCTTGATGCAGCGATGTTTGTTCTTGGTTTTCCAAAAGTGAAGAAAGTAACAGCAAAAAGTTTCCAAAAAATCGGTACCAAGAAAAGTGCTGGGACATTTGGTTCGTGGGATCCGGAAAAATATACAGTGGAGGATTCTTTATTCGGCTTTATTGAACTGGAAAATGGCGGATTAATTGAACTAGATACTTCTTTTGCGCTACATATTAAGCCTGAAAGTGCCCTAAATGTTGACTTTTTTGGTGATCTAGCAGGAGGAAGTTTATACCCGGCTGAAATTTATACAGATAATGCAGGTGAATTTCAGCTGTTAGAGAAGTTAGGTCAACTGGACGAAAATAAACACGAAAACAGCATGAAAGCTTTTGTTGATAGTGTTCTTGGTGCTGGAAAAGTGGAGCTTGCTGGAGCTAAACAAGGTTATATCATACAAAAAATTGTTGAGAGTTTATACGAATCGGCAGAAAAAGGTGAGAGTGTTTCTTTATGAGGAAAATAATCGAGAAGGAATTTGCATTAAATTATCTAAATAAATACGGTAGCCAGATGACTGTGGGAAATGGCTATTTGGGCGTGCGTGGTGCTCTTGAAGAAGAGTATCCCGAGCAAGTGAGAGGTATGTACGTGGCGGGGATTTACAATCGTCCGAGCGGTTCGCTGAGTTCGGAACTAGTTAATTTGCCGGATGTGACGCGTTTCCAAGTGATGCTTGATGGGGAAACTTTTTCGATGCAAGCGGGGAAAATCCATGCGTATGAACGTTATTTAGATATGCACACAGGAGAATTGGTTCGAAAAATTACTTGGGAAAGTAGCGCGGGCAAAAAATACCAACTGAATTTTTACCGATTTGTTTCCAAAGCAGCAAAGCACGTTATTGCTGCTAAAGTGGAGATAATGCCTTTGAGCGGCGTAGCGAAAGTTAAAGTAAAAACTGGTATTGATGCGCAACAAACTAATTTTGGAACACAGCAACTGGCAGAGTCGAGTTTGCGGATTTTTGATGAGAAGTTGATGGTCGGCGAATATGAAACCATCGAGAGCAAACAGCATATTACAATAGCAACAAAAGTGAATAAAAAAGGGATTTTCACTGCGAAAAACAGACAACTAATGACCGAAGTAGAGCAAGAAATCGCTGAAAATCAACTATTCACTTTGGAGAAAATAAGCATGGTTAAAACGTCCCTGGATCAAGTGGATGCGGAACTTCCAAATACGACTTATGCAGAACTGAAAAGAGCTTCGGAAACTTTATGGGCAGATTTTTGGGAGCATGCGGGTGTCCGTGTTGAGAGCACGAATGATTTTGACCAATTTGCGCTGGATTTTGCGTGCTATCACTTAGAAATTATGACGCCAAAAGATGATTTCCGCTTTAGCGTTGGGGCGAAGGGACTTACCGGAGAAGGATACAAAGGACATGTTTTTTGGGATACAGAAATTTTCATTATGCCATTTTTCCTTTATAACAAACCGGAAATTGCCAAACAACTATTAAAATATCGCTACCTTCATTTGAAAGAAGCGAAAGAAAAGGCGACGAAAAACGGCTATAACGGGGCGCTTTTTCCATGGGAAAGTGCGTTCTCTGGCGACGAAGAAACGCCTGAATTTGCAGCAATTAACATTCGAACTGGAACACGTCAAAAAGTAGCTTCGGCGATTTCGGAGCATCATTTAGTTGCGGATATTGCTTATGCGGTTTGTGAATATGAAACGGCGACTAAGGATGCGCAGTTTATGAAAGAGTGCGGTTCAGAGCTGCTCCTTGAAACAGCGGAATTTTGGCTAAGCCGTGCAACTAATCGTAATGGACGACTGGAAATCCTTGATGTGATTGGTCCAGACGAATACACAGAGCATATCGATAATAATACTTATACGAATTATATGGCACACTATAATGTAGAAAAAGCACTAGCATGGAATAAAGATAATGCAGATTTTGTAGCCCGTGCAGAAGCTTTTCTTGAAAAAATCTATTTACCTGTCGCAAATGAGTCTGGCTTAATTCCACAAGATGATACTTTCTTAGAAAAAGATTGGATAAATTTAGATAAATATAAGGCGGCACAAGGAACACAAGGGATTCTACTAGATTATTCTCGTCAAGAAGTGAACGAACTACAAATCTTAAAGCAAGCAGATTTAGTCATGTTGTTTTACCTGTTTCCGAAGATGTTTGCACCGGATGCTGTGAAGCAGAACTTGGATTACTATGAAAAACGAACAATTCATGATTCCTCTTTAAGTAAAGCAATCCATGCAATTGTAGAAAATCGAACTGGGAATCGCGCACAAGCTTATCAATTTTTCCAAGAAGCGTGTTTAATTGATCTTGGAAGTGAGCCTCATTCATCGGATGACGGGCTCCATGCAGCGTCTCTCGGCGCAATATGGTTGGCGGTGGTTTTTGGATTTGTTGGTATTGATACTAGTGGGGAATTACTTGAAATAGCACCAAACTTACCGGGCGAGTGGCAATCTGTGGTATTTGAATTCTCTTGGAAAGGAGAAAAAATCTTGGTAGAAATCGCGCCAAATACTTTACAACTTTCAAAAAGCACAAAAAGCGTGCTAGAATTAGTTATCTACGGAGAAAAACACCAACTAACAGATACATTAACTATTAAGTTGGATCAGAAGGATGTGTCTTTATGAAAATTGTCATTGCACCGGATTCATTCAAAGAAAGTTTGACGGCGCATGAGGTGGCAGAGTATATTAAAGAGGGCTTTCAAGAAATTTATCCGGATGCTGATTATCATTTACTCCCTGTCAGTGATGGCGGGGAAGGCACGCTAGAGATTTTAAGTAAAGCTTTAGACGCGAAAAAAATGAAAATCGATGTGTCCGGCCCTTTTAGCGAACCAGTTTCAGCGCAAGTTGCTTTCACGGAAGGGAACAAAAAAGCTTTAATAGAAATGGCCGAGGTTTGTGGTTTGCACTTAGTTCCGACGACTAGACGCGATCCACTTCAAGTGAGTACTAAAGGAGTGGGCGAGCTAATTTTGCACGCCATGAAAAAAGGTGCGACCGAGATTATTATTGGGATTGGTGGAAGCGCTTCAAACGATGGCGGAATTGGCATGGCTAGTGCGCTTGGCTATGAATTCCTAGATGCAGAAAATAATATCGTCAACCCGATTGGCGCAAATTTAGCTGATATAGCAACCATTCGTTCCGAAAAGGTCCCAGCTGAACTAGAAAACATCACAGTAAATATTGTGACGGATGTCGAAAATCCACTTTGTGGAGAAGCAGGCGCATCGTATGTGTTTGGTCCGCAAAAAGGGCTAGCCGTTACAGATTTAGCAACAGCTGATGGAGCAATGCGCCAGTTTTATCAGTTAGCGAATCCTGCCATGGTTACAATGCCGCGAGCAGGTGCTGGGGGTGGAATTGGTGCTGGACTTGTGACGTTTGCAAAAGCTAACCTATTATCGGGAATTGATTTTGTTATTGAAGCACTTCAAATCAAAACCGTTTGTGAGGATGCAGATTTGGTCATTGTAGGCGAAGGGAAAATGGACGGGCAAACCGCACAAGGGAAAGCTCCTGTGGGTGTTGCGAAAGTAGTGCCGAAAGAAACACCAGTTTTTGCAATTTGTGGAAGTGTTGGTGAGGGACTAGAAGCAGTATATGAAGTCGGAATCAGCGCAGTATTTCCATCCATTGCCAAACCAGCAACTTTAGAAAATATACTGAAAGAAACACCAAATAATTTAAGAAGAACCGCGCGAAATGTTGCGGCAGTTTGGAAAGGACGAGTAGAATGACAACAGCATTAAAAGGAGTAGTTTTTGATTTAGATGGCGTCATCACAGATACAGCACATTATCATTACTTAGCCTGGAAAAAAACAGCTGAGAGTATTGGAATCGAATTTGATGAAGCATTTAATGAGAATTTAAAAGGAGTAAGCAGAATTGACTCCCTACTTCTTATTTTAAAGAAAGACGGTCGCGAAAATGACTTTACAGAAGAGCAGATTGAAGCTCTTGCAGCTGATAAAAATGACTTTTATGTTAGCTTGCTAAAAGAAATTACGCCAGCGGATGTTTTACCAGGAATTAAAGAACTTATAGTGGATCTTAAAAAGCAAAATCTCAAATGCGCCATTGCATCTGTTTCGAAAAATGCTCGGACGGTTTTGAGCGCATTAGAAATGGAACAAGAATTTGATTATATTGTCGACGCGGCTAAAATCACTAAATCAAAACCTGATCCAGAAATTTTTGTGGAAGCTTGCCGTGGTCTAGGCTTAGAAACATCAGAGGTAGTCGGAATTGAAGATGCTCAAGCTGGAATTGAAGCAATAAATGCAGCTGGAATTGTAAGCGTTGGTGTTGGTTCTGGACTCCGTGACGCGGATATGACTGTGAAGAGTACTGGTTTGCTAGATTTACGCATTTTAGAAATCTTACATAGCAAATAAAATGTTTCACGTGAAACAAAAGTGTCAAAAAATGAACAAAAAGCAAGATATATTGCTATTCTAAAACCCTTTACTTGACCACGATACAACTTTGGAATATTCTGAATGTGAGGTGGATATGTATGGCGATTATTTTTGCAAAAGAAGATGACTTGGAAGAGATTATTAGTAGCCATCCTAAAATATTACTTAACTTTTGGGCAGAGTGGTGCGCACCGTGTCGCTGCTTTTGGCCAACACTTGAGCAATTCGCTGAGATGGAAGAAGGTAATGTCCAAGTTGTGAAAATTAATGTAGATAAACAACGCGCATTAGCTCAGAAATTTGATGTAAAAGGAATACCAAATTCGCTTGTTCTTGTTGATGGGGAAATTAAAGGCGGGATTGCTGGTATTGTCAGTTGTGATGAACTTAGAAGCAGATTTAAAAGTTTGGCAAAATAAAAATTCCGCGATACCATTTAATGGTCGCGGAATTTTTTGTTTCACGTGAAACATTTTATTTGAAAACGCGGAAACGATCAGCGTCATCGATGAATTCTTTTTCACCAGCTTCTTGAACGATGTTACCAAACGGCATTTGCGCACGTAGGTTCCAGCTAGCAGGAATATTCCATTCAGCTTTAACAGCATCGTCAATTAGTGGGTTGTAATGTTGAAGAGATGCACCGATACCAGCGTTTGCAAGAGCAACCCATACAGAATGTTGTGCAATACCTGAAGATTGTTCGGACCATACAGGGAAGTTGTCTGCATATAGAGCGAAGTTTTCTTGTAAGCCTTCGATAACAGCAGTATCTTCAAAGAAAAGAACTGTTCCGTATCCAGCGCGGAAAGAACCAACTTTTTCTTCAGTAGCTGCAAAGTTTTCAGCAGGTACGATAGCGCGTAATGTATCTTCTACGATACTCCAAAGTTTATCATGATTTTCGCCTAAAAGAATGACAGCGCGAGAACTTTGGGAGTTGAAAGAAGATGGGCTATATTTAACAGCGTCTTTAATAATTTCTTCAATTTTGGAATCCTCTACGGAAACGTTTTTATCTAGTGCATAAATGGAACGACGAACTTTAATAGAATCTAAAAATGTATTAGTCATAATAATAAAACTCCTTTGTTAATGTTATTTACTTACATAAGTATAGCAACTATTTATTAATTTGCAAGTGTTTTTGTCGGAAAAAGATTATGTAAGCGCTAAACCGGTTCTGGCTCTTGTGGAAAAACTTTTTTAGCAAAACACTTGATTTTAAGAACGTTTGTTCGTATAATGTGATTAAGAGGTGATAATTATGGTTACGGCAATCCAGAAAGAGCAAGTGCGGACAGCGAAGAATGCAGCTTTTTTAACGAGTCCGCCAGAAGTGGATTATTTAGAACGCGAGAGCTTTTTTATCACATTAAAAGATGCCATGAAGCGAGAATGGGTCGTTCGGTTAAGCTATTTTCAAGAAGCAGATGTTTCTTCTTTACGTCTAGCATCCTTTGAATATCCTTCCGCATTCCTTGGGCTTGGAGAACTTGAAAAACAAGATTTGGTGCCACTCGAAATAGATATGTTAACAGAAGAAGTTATTTTTAAGGACATAGTTGGGTATGAATATGTTATTGAATTTAGAGATATTATTGATGTGGAATTATTGTAGGAGCAGTCGTTTATTCGGCTGCTTTTCTTGTCAAAGAGGAAATTAATATGTATAATGGTTGTTATGACAATTATTGTTACGACAATGGAAAAGGGGATAGTAATGCGCGGATATTATGATGAAATCTCATTTGATGTGAATACGACAGCGAAGAAAATGCATTTGTTTTTGCTGCGTTCAATTGCGAGTTATGACGTGACGCCTGAGCAATGGTCTGTTTTAGAGGGAATTGAGGCGAACGAGCCAATTTCACAAAAAGAGATTGCGCTTTGGACGAAGAAGGATACACCGACTGTGAATCGCATTGTCGATGTTTTGCTTAGAAAAGAGCTTATTGTGCGGGAAATCAGTACAGAAGATAGACGGATTTCGCTGTTATCTTTAACTGAAAAAGGGCGAAAAGAGACGAACGAACTGCGAGATATCGTGGAAGTGAGTTGCGAAAAAATGTTTGCCGGAGTTGAGCGCGCGGATTTGGAGAAATTCACGACTATTTTAAAGAACATTTCTACTAATATAGAGTAAAGAGGGGTAAATTTTGGAAAATAAGACAAGACTTTGGACGAAGGACTACGTATTTTTATTGTTAGGCAGTGTACTTTTATATATTGGATTTATGGTGTTTATGCCTACGTTGCCGGCACGCATTATTGAGCTAGGTGGAACGCAAATGGAAGCTAGTTTGGCTGTTGGGCTATTCTCCATCGTAGCGCTATTAATGCGGGCGATTGCTGGGAGTTGGAATGACAAATTCGGACCGAAAGTACTTATTATCGTGGGTTTTTTGATTTTAATTTTAACTACAGTGAACTTTTATTGGTCAACTGCGGTGGCGGCCTTACTTATATTACGGCTTTTCCACGGGGCTGGCTGGGGTATCGGAACAACTTCCATTGCAACAGGCGTTTCTAAACTTGTGCCGCCAAGCAGAACGGGAGAAGGTATTGGTTTTTATGGGCTTACGACTGCACTCGGAATGTCACTTGCGCCGATTATCGCTATTTTAATTATGAATTATTTTTCTTTCGATGTTTTAGTGACGTTTTCACTTGTTTTGATGGTGTTTATTTTAATTTTGATGACACAGGTGAAAATTCCAAAATCAGAAAAAATTGTACATCAAAAAATGAAATTGTTTGAGAAAACGGCCTTGCTTCCGGCTGGATTGTGTTTATTAATGGCTATTCCGCTTGGTGGGATCCAGACGTTTATGATGGTATATGGAACAGAACTGGGGATTTCGACAACGTGGATATATTTTATCGGGCAAGCGATTATGGTTCTTGTGAGCCGTTTGTTTGCTGGGCGGCTTTATGATACAAAGGGACACCGTTTTGTTATTATTCCAGGAGCGCTTTCGATGATAATTGGGATATTAATTCTTTCTTTTGCAACTGGGGCAATCAGTTTGTTTATCGCATCGCTATTCTTTGGGCTAGGTTACGGGATGTCGCAACCGGCGCTTCAAGCACTGGCTGTTGACCGGGCTGCACCGCACAATAAAGGTACCGCGAACGGGACTTTTCTTTCGGGAATGGACATTGGAATGGCTGTTGGTAGTTTTGGTCTGAGTATCGTGGCGACTTACTATAATTATGCGATCATGTACCGCACAGCAATTATTGCGCTCATCGTATTTTTTGCCGTGTATTGGTTTACTTTAGGACGAAAAGTGAAAAATAGCTAACATCTCTTGTGAAGTGTTTTTCAAAAAGAAGAAGTGCGAGAATTGCTTTAAATAGCGGTTTCTCGTGCTTTTTTAATGTCAGAAAGTTTAAACATCACATTTATTTGTAGATTTAGTATAAATTTTCTGAAAAACAGTTCTGTTTCTGCTATAATATACAAAAGTACAAAAGGCAGTGTTTACTTTTAAGCGCTGAAAAATCCGAATATTGTGTGGAATATCACAGGTTCGTTTTTTTTATTTCTTAAGAACAGAACTTCGAAAAGCATAAGTGTAACGAGGAAGGCTCATATCCGGCCAATAAGTATTCTATTATTGGTGAAAATTTTTGTAAGTAATTGGGGAAATTTGATGACAGGAGAGATGTTGAGTGGAACGTGTTTATAATTTTTCGGCAGGTCCGGCGGTTTTACCAGTACCGGTACTTGAAAAGGTTCAAAGGGAGCTACTCTCTTATAATGGTTCAGGAATGTCAGTAATGGAGCTGAGTCACCGTTCAGAATTATTTCAAAACATCTTAGACGATGCGGAGAGCTTAATTCGAGAATTGATGGAGATTCCAGATAATTACAAAGTACTATTTTTGCAAGGTGGCGCGAGTTTGCAATTCGATATGGTGCCGATGAATCTTGCAAATGGTAAAAAGGCGGCGTATGTAAATACTGGATCTTGGGCGAAGAAAGCAATTTCCGAAGCCAAGAAAATTCAGGGTGTTGAGGTGGAAGTGATTGCCTCATCGGAAGACCGCAATTTCAGCTATATTCCTGAAATTCCTACAGTTTCTAGTGATGCGGCTTACTTACATGTAACAACAAATAATACAATTGAAGGAACAGCGATGTTTGATGTGCCAGATTCAACTGTCCCAATCGTTGCCGATATGTCCTCTAATATTTTATCAAGCGTGTATGATGTGAAGAAATTCGGTTTAATTTATGCGGGAGCGCAAAAGAACATTGGGCCTGCTGGATTAACGCTTGTCATCGTGCGCGAAGATTTGATAGGGCAAGTAGAGGGACTTCCTTCTATGTTAGATTTCAAAGTACAAGCCGAGAATGATTCCATGTATAACACACCACCAACGTTTGCCATTTATGTAGCGAAATTAGTATTTGAATGGATTAAGGAGCAAGGTGGCGTTGCTGGGATTGAAGCGTTAAATCGCAAAAAAGCGGCATTATTATATGATTATATTGATCAATCGGATTTCTTTTCTTCACCGGTCGAACCTTCTGCAAGATCGCTCACGAATGTTCCTTTTGTGACAAATTCTGCGGAGTTTGATAAAGCTTTTGTCAAAGAAGCTGAAGCAAACGGTTTTGAAAACTTGAAAGGACATCGCTCAGTGGGCGGGATGCGAGCAAGTCTTTACAATGCATTTCCAATTGAAGGGGTTGAAGCACTAATCGCCTTTATGGAAAAATTTGCAAATGCAAGAAAAGGGGGAGAAGTACGTGTTTAATATCCAAACGTTTAATGCTATCGCAAAAGAAGGCTTAAAGACATTTGATCTTGAAAAATATGTGATTGATGCAAACCAGCCAGCAGACGGGATTTTACTACGGAGTTACAACTTACACGATTTTGACTTTCCAGAAACAGTGAAAGCAGTTGCTAGAGCTGGTGCAGGAGTTAATAATATCCCAGTAGAAAATTGTTCTGAAAAAGGTATTGTTGTATTTAATACACCTGGCGCGAATGCCAATGCCGTGAAAGAACTAGTCCTTGCGAGTTTATTCGTTTCGGCGCGTCCAATTTTGGAAGGAACAGAGTGGGTGAAAGAATTACCGGCGGAAGATGATGTGGAACAGAAAGTCGAAGCTGGTAAGAAAGCTTTTGCGGGAACTGAACTTGCGGGCAAAAAACTTGGAATTATCGGTCTAGGTGCAATTGGAGCTTTAGTGGCAAATGATGCTCTATCGCTTGGGATGGATGTGGTCGGTTATGATCCATTCGTTTCCGTAGACACGGCTTGGAGAATTTCTAAAGAAGTGGAACGCGCGATGACGATAGAAGAAGTTTTAGCAACGTGCGATTATTTAACGGTTCATGTACCGTTAACGGATAAAACGCGCGGTATGTTTAACGCAGATACACTGCAATTAGTGAAGGATAATGCGGTCTTACTAAACTTTTCTCGTGGTGAGTTAGTGGATTCTGCTTCTGTGAAGGAAGCTTTGGATGACGGACTTTTACGTTTGTATATTACAGATTTCGCGACAAAAGAATTATTAAACCATAAAAAAGTGCATGTATTTCCTCATTTAGGCGCATCGACGGAAGAAGCTGAAACCAACTGTGCCAAAATGGCTGCGAAAGAACTACAATCATATCTTGAAACAGGTAGTATTAAAAACTCGGTTAATTTTCCGAACGTGGAAATGCCGTATAATGGGCATCCACGAATTGGGATTTGTCACAAAAACATTCCTAATATGGTCGGACAAATTACGACGGAGCTTGGGAAATACTCGTTAAACATTTTAGATATGATAAATCGCAGTAAAAATGAATATGCCTACACATTAATTGATATTGATAAAGAAACGCAAGCTAATTTGGAGCAACTAAAACAAGATTTGTTAGCTGTGCAAGGGGTTTTGCGTGTTCGAGTTATTGAACCATTAGGTGTGACAGTTTAAAATTATTACCCGGGAAATAATGAGAGCATGAAACTTTATGGTTATTGCCAGACGGGTTCATGCTCTTTTACTAAAAAGGAGGATAACAATGGTAAATATACGTCCATTTAAAGCAATTCGTCCGATTAAAAATTTAGCGGAAAAGGTAGCTTCGTTGCCATATGATGTACTTAATTCGGAAGAGGCACGCGAACTTGGTGATGCAAATAAGTATTCTTTTTTACATATTGATAAGGCGGAAATTGATTTGGATCCGGCGGTTTCCCCTTACGACCCAGCTGTATATAAAAAGGCAGCTGATAATTTGGAGCAATTTGAGTTGGATGGTTGGCTTGGTAGAGAAGCAAACCCGGCATTTTATATTTATCAACTGACGATGGATGGTCGCCCGCAAACAGGGCTGGTTGTTTGTACGTCGATTGATGATTATACAAATGGAAAAATTAAAAAACATGAGTTGACTCGTGAGGAGAAAGAGTTAGACCGGATTCGTCATGTAGATGTCTGTGATGCGAATACAAGTCCGATTTTCCTTACTTATCGTGGAAAAGAAGCAATTAATGCCCTTGTTGAGTCTTGGGTGAATGAAAATGAGCCTGAATATGACTTTGAGAGCTTCCATGGGGTCGCGCATAAGGTTTGGGCAATTACGGACACACATATTTTAGAAGACCTGTCAGCGGCGTTCTCGGAAGTCCCAGCGCTATATATCGCAGACGGTCACCATAGAACGGAATCTGCTGTGAAAGTTGGTTTGAAACGGCGCGAGGAATTCCCAGAGGCTGGGCCAGAAGCGGAATTTAATTTCTTCTTATCGGTTGTTTTCCCAGAAGAGCAATTAGAAATTCTTGATTATAATCGAGTTGTGAATGTGCCAATTGAAGTGGATTTTCTTAGCAAAGTAGAGACTAGTTTTGATGTGGAAAAGGTTGGGAAAGAAGCATTTAAGCCAGAGAAGCCAAAACAAGTAGGGATGTATTTAGACGGAAATTGGTACAAACTTACGGCGAAAAGCGAAGTGATTCCAAATGATGTTATCGGTCAGCTAGATGTTTCGATATTACAATCGCAAATTTTAACGCCGATTTTTGGAATTGAAGATATTCGTCGCGACAATCGCATTGATTTTGTCGGCGGAATACGTGGTTTAGAAGAACTGACTCGTTTGGTGGATAATGGCAGTCATTCAGTGGCATTTGCGATGTTCCCGCCAACAATGGACGATTTACTTGGTGTGGCAGATGCCGCGGAAATCATGCCACCAAAATCGACTTGGTTTGAACCGAAATTATTAAGCGGGCTGTTTGTCCATGATTTAGAAAGTAAGTAGTTTTTATTATGAAGCGAATTAGTTACTTTTATTCTGCGGAAAATGAGTCTGAGATTAACCTAGAGATATGGAAAATGTTTATGAATCAAAGTGAAGCTGAGCGAGAAATCCATTTTGATTATACAGGCATTGTGTTTGATATTCAGCTAGGAGAAGTCAGGAAAGTGGACTTGCCAGAGCGGGTTCAAGCGCTAATTGATAAGAATGGAATGGAAGCTTTGCCGATTTTAGTTGTAGATGATGCAATATACAATTATGGGGAGTTTTCTGTGATTGATGCAGTTGAGGAATTACTGGATGTGGGTGTTTCTATCCAAGTGGAAGAAGATTGAAATCAAAAAGCCGGTCGGGAAATTAATCCTGGCCGGCTTTTTTACTATTTTTTCTTTTTCCAGATAACTAGAGCTGTGGATGATAGGAATACCCCAAGTAGAGCTGATTTCCATGGTGCGGAATCGCCTGTTTTTGGTAGGGTATCTGAAGCTTTTTTCACTTCGGTTGTCTTTAAATTAGATGGCTTGGTTGGTGTGGTGTTCGTAGGTTTTTTAGTTGGTAAAGGTTGATCTGTGTTTGTGTTTTTCGTATAAATGTAGTTGACAGTTTGTGCGCTACTTGTGAATTGTCCAGTCGCATTGGTTGGTTCGGCGGATAATGTGTAGCCGTCGATTTGTTTGGCAGTTGCTTTATATGTGTCGCCAAC
Source organism: Listeria monocytogenes (assembly GCF_900187225.1). Lineage (GTDB taxonomy): Bacteria > Bacillota > Bacilli > Lactobacillales > Listeriaceae > Listeria > Listeria monocytogenes. The sequence continues at coordinate 2,829,202 of NZ_LT906436.1, read as the reverse complement.
GTTTCCGTTTAATGTTTCGGATGGAGCGAGTGTTTTGCCATTAGCATCCACGTAATTCACTGTTATCGGCTCTGCTGCTTCGATGTTTTTAGTATACACATATGTCACGGTTTGGCTGCCTGTGGTGAAAGTGCCTGTTGCATTACCCGGTGTAGTTGTTAACGTATAGCCTTCGATAGTTTTTGGCTCAGTCGTGTAGTTATCTCCTATTGTTCCAGAAATTTCTGTGGTGGAGCTCAGTTGTTTATTATCTTCGTCAACATAGTGAATTTCTACAACTCCTTTTTCAGGGGCTGGATTTTTTGTGTAAATATAGTTGACGGTTTGCGCGCTGCTTGTGAATTGTCCAGTTGCATTGGTTGGTTCGGCGGATAATGTGTAGCCGTCGATTTGTTTGGCAGTGGCGTTATAAGTGTCGCCAACATTTCCGTTTAATGTTTCGGATGGAGAGAGCGTTTTTCCAGTATCGTCCACGTAATTAACGGTTACAGGCTCTGCGGCTACGATGTTTTTAGTGTAAACGTACGTTACGGACTGGCTAGTAGTGGTGAATGTTCCGGTTGCGTTATCTGGAGTAGTCGTTAATGTATAATCTGGGATGTCTTTTGCGCTAGAAGTATAAGGATCGTCCAAATTACCGCTTAGAACTTCATCATCCGCCAATTTTTCTCCTTTGTCATCAAGGTAATGAACTGTGACGTCTTCTCCTTTGATGGGTTGAGGTGCTTCAAATGGAGTTGTTACGGTTCCTACTATAGCTCCGTTTTCGGAAGTGAAAGTATAGGTTACGGCTGGATTGTCTGTGCTGAGATTTTCCCAAGTTATTGTATTTGTTGCTTGGTCGTACACACCGCCGTCTCCCGGTTCAATATTCATCGGATTTCCAAACTGATCTAATAAATCAGGGCTAACTGCAATGGTCAAGCTGTTGTTTGTTAAAGTTTCTTTAGGCATCGTGATTGTTTGCCCTTCAGCCTCAAAATTATTGTTAAGGGCAGGAATTTTACCTACAGAAGAGAAGTCTTGGATGTGCGCATTTACGCAAGACAAACTTTTCAGCTTTGTGTTATGGGAAACGTCTAATTCCGTTAGTTCAGTATTATTTAAATACAAATAGACTAATTTAGGGTTTTGTGAAAGATCCAATTCTGTTATACCAGCGGCTTGGCAGTCTAATAAATATAATTGTGTATTATGCGTGACATCAAGCTCTTTTATTTTTCTACATCCTTCAGCTTGAAAATATATTAATTGTGTGTTGTGTGTTAGGTCTATTTCTAATAAATCTGTTTGTATACAATGTAGTGTAGTTAATTTTGAAAGCGTAGATACATCTAATTCAGTTAAAGGATTTACGCTACAATCAAAATATGTTAACTGTGTAAGCGGGGTTACATCTATTTCGGTTAATTTGTTACTGGAGCAATCTAGGAAAGTTAGCTGAATATTTTGGTTGAGGTCCAGTTTAGTTATATTATTAGTGTCGCAGTTTAGACGGTTCAGTAGTTTATTTTGACTTACATCTAATTCAGTTATTTTATTAAAGCTACAGTCTAAGGTTGTTAATTGAGTTTGTGGTGTCACATCTAATTTGGTGATTTTTTTATTTAAATGGCAGTCTAGCTCGGTTAATTGTGTATTGTGGCTGACATCTATTTCGGTTAAGGTGTTGCGCGCGCAGTTTAAATAAGTTAACAGTGGATTTTGACTTACATCTAACTTTGTGAGTTTGTTCGTGTCGCAATTTAAGTAGGTTAATTTTGTAAGCGGGGTTACGTCAAGGTTTGTAAGTTTATTTGAATCACATGCCAGATAAGTTAAATTAGTGTTTTGGCTAAGATCAAGGGTGGTAATGTTGTTACTTGTGCAAATTAATTTTGTTAAACCAGTTAATTTTTCAATACCAGTCATATCGGTTATGGATGAATTATGGCAATCTAGACTTGTTAGAGTAGCTAGTTGTTCTTCGCTGATAGTGTCAGTTGCTTGCATTTCAAATGCTGCTGCTACCTCTGAAGCAAAATTGTCATCAGGAAACCAGTCGTTAAAACTTTGTGTTTGACCGGCTTTGAGTGTGTTTTTTATAGTTGGTTGAGTTGAGCTTGTTTCTTTATCAGTAGTGATTTCTGTCGTATTATCAATAACATCATTCGTTGCTGCGAATGTTAAAAGCGGGTTTGAAACCATGGTTAAACTAACTAATGAGGCAATTACTATTTTAGTAGTTTTCAATTTGGCGCACTCCTTATTCGTTCTCTATAATCATTTATTATACGCCGTTTTATTTACTATTTTGTCTCGCAAAAGTACAAAAATTCCGGAGATATGTGACTTGATTGTGTCGGTTTGATGACTAAAGCAATCATAAAAAATGGTAGCGATTAATTTTCACGATTATGATAATATAAAAGTGTCCGATTAAGTTAAACGAAGGAGTGAATCGAGTGTCTCATTTAAAAGATTATACGATTGGTATTCAACATATAAAGCAGCTGACGTCGGAAATATCACTTGGAACTAAATTAGTATTTGCTATTTCTGGACAAATAACAATCAAGATTTCTGAGCAAAATTTTTACTTGCACGAAGGCGATATTTTAGTCCTTGATCGCAACACTTTTTATACAATTGAAGGAAATGAAGCAAACTTATTCATTAATTTAACGATTTCAGATACATTTTTTGCGCATTATTATGAGGATTATTTTCAGCATTCTTTTAAATTTTTCTCGAAGGAGAGTGACCCTGGGAGAGAGCGGGTTGTTGGGTCATTAAGGAAGTCGGTGAGTGAGCTTTTGATTGCTTCGGCGACGAAGAAACGGGCGAATAAATTAGAAGCGCAATCGGCGTTATTCCAAATTTTATTATTACTTACGCGTTTTTTGAAAAAAGGGGTTCCATCTTCTGCTAGGAAAGAAGTCAATGATAAACGAATTTCGCGCATCATTCGAGAAGTGGAGGAGCGGTTTGATGAAGCCTTGTCGCTTCGTGTGTTTGCGCAAAAAGAGTTTTTAAGCGAGGCATATTTATCTCGTTATTTTAAAAAGACGACTGGGCTTGGTTTTTTGCAGTATTTGACGGAAGTTCGATTGAAGCATGCGATTCAAGATTTGCTACATTCGGCGGAAAGTATTACGGAAATCGCGTTAAAAAACGGTTTTTCGAGTCAAAAGCATTTTTCAGAAGTATTTAAGTTTCATTTTGAGCTAACGCCAAGTGAGTACAGAGCGGAACATCATGCGGAAACGAATTTGTTAATAGACAATAAGGCATCTGAGCTGGGCGCTAGTATAGAGCAAATTGTGCCATCTCCGGAGATTTTAGTGAATTTGTCGCGACTTTATCATGATGTGGAGCCGGGCAAGGAATTAAATAAAGCGCCATTTGAGAAAAAGAAAATTGATATTACGGAAAAGACTGCCCGTTGTCTTAGTGAGAATATGAATATTTTAACAATTGGTGAGCTTAAAGAAGTGCTTAAAGCCAACGTGCAAAAGCAGATTATAACGACACGCGATGAAATTGGGATTAATTATATTGGTATTCGTCACTTGTTTAGGGGTTCGACGTTCTTGCCTGAAACGGAAACGGACGAGCTAGTACCGACATCTTCGCCATACGCTAACGCGGATTTGGCGCTCACGTTTTTAAAACAACAAAATTTAGAGTTGTTCATTCGCATAGAGTATCAAGATATTGTAGGCGATGTAGCGGCTGTTTTTGAACGATTAGATCATTTTTTAAAGCATTGTATGCAAGTTTTTGGGCGAGAATTTGTTTCTAAGTGGCATTTTATGTTTTTTGAGCCGAAAAATACATATGCTGATAAGGAAGAACTAAAAAAACTTTATTTGAAAATATATCATATTTTAAAATCGCGTTTTCCAGCTATCCAAGTCGGAAATTTTGTCCCGTTTTCACTTTCTAAAAATGAAGTCCCAGAACGGCATATGTGGTTTTTAGATGTGGCTGATAAAATTGACTTTGTGGCCTATAATGCGAATCAAAATGAAGCGGTGGATTTTTCGAAGGAAGATATGAAGTCGTTTATGATTTCAGAAGATTATTGTTTGTCTAAAACACGGAAGTTGAAGGCTTTTTTGAAACACCATCATATTAATAAACCCCTTATGCTAGTGAACTGGAATACACTAACGGGAAATACACGGTATACGAATGGTACGTTTTTCCGAGGTGCGTTGGTTTTAAAAACAATGCTAGATTTAGCACCAGAAGTGGATGCGCTAGGGTTCTGGATTAATACAGAACTGCATGAAGGCGATGACAGCCAATTAAATATTAGCTTAGATGGGATTGAAATGTTCCACTTTTTTGACGGAAAAAGACCGGCGTTTTATGCGGTGAAGTTTTTGAGAAGGCTTAAAGGTGTTGTTGTTGCTGAGGGTGCGGATTTTATTATGACGAAGCATACAGACGGATACCAACTTATTCTGATGAACTGTGCGAATATTAACCCGAGATATTCTGTGGAAGAGAGATTTACTAAGGAAGAGCAGAAAGAACTGCATATCCGAATAACAGGGCTTCAAGCTGGGGAATACCAAGTGTGTAAATGGCAATTCGACCGCGATAATGGGGCGCTTTACTCGAAATATTGGCAGCTTAATAGTAAGTATGGACTGGATAAAGAGATTTTGGATTATATTGTTGATGCCTCTCAGCCGACTCTTACGGTGAGCGATGAGACGATTACGGAAGATTGGTCGTTTTATGCTTATTTAGACATTAATGCGATTCATTTTTATGAGTTTAGAAGTACGATTTAAAAAGGTTCAACTCCTGCAGTTGAACTTTTTTTATGCCCCTAACACCGGATTTTTGACATTGGTTGCTACGGTTTAGAAAAGAAGAAAATTTCAAGCTAAAACTAAGCAAAAAAGCAAACTTCTTTTAGTTTGTTTTTTTTTATAATAAAGGTGTAGTTAAAAATACGGAAGTTCTGGCCAGCGGAAGTATTAAAAATGGAGGTTTGGACAATGAAAGAGAAGTTATTTCAAAAACTAGACGAAAAACGAGATCGAATGATAGAAATTCGTCGTTACTTACATGAACACCCTGAACTTTCTTTTCAAGAGGAGAATACGGCGAAGTATATTGCGGATTTTTATAAAGAAATGGACTGCGATGTGCGGACGCATGTTGGCGGGAATGGCGTTGTAGTAACGATTGATACAGGCAAACCAGGTAAGACACTTGCAATTCGCGCTGATTTTGATGCACTTCCTATCCAAGAAGAAACTGGTCTAGCTTTTGCATCTAAAAATCCTGGTGTAATGCATGCTTGTGGTCACGACGGACATACTGCTTATATGCTTATTTTAGGAGAAACACTTATTGAAATGAAACAAGAATTAACAGGGAAACTTGTTATTTTACATCAACATGCGGAAGAAACTCCTCCTGGTGGCGCAATTCAAATGATTCAAGATGGGGCGCTGGATGGTGTAGATAATGTACTTGGAATTCATGTGATGTCTACGATGAAAACGGGCGAGGTTTTCTACCGTGAGGGTGCGATTCAAACTGGTCGCTCTTATTTTAAACTTAAGGTACAAGGTCAAGGTGGACATGGCTCATCTCCGCATTTAGCAAATGATGCTATTGTTGCAGCAAGTGAATTTGTAGTAGCTGTGCAAACGGTGATTAGTCGTCGTTTAAATCCATTTGATGTCGGCTCGATTACAATTGGTTCTTTTGACGGAAAAGGTAGTTTTAATGTCATAAAGGATGCGGTTGAGCTTGAAGGTGATGTGCGCTCGATGTCTGAAGAGGCACGCAACATTATTCAAAAAGAAATTACCCGTATCGTTAGCGGCATAGAAGCAATGTTTGGCGTTACTTGTGAACTTGATTACAAAAATGATTATCCGGTTTTAAATAATGACGAAGCTTTGACTGACTTTGTTGTTAAATCTATTAAAGGAGCGAAAATCCCAGAAATCACGGATGTTGTGCGCTGTGAACCGCAACCACCATCAGAAGACTTTGCTTATTATGCAAAAGAACGCCCGAGCTCATTTTTCTATGTGGGAGCAATGCCGGCAGATGGCCATTTTTACCCGCATCATCATCCAAAATTCGACATCAATGAGGATGCATTATTAATTGCATCAAAAGCCATGGGAGCTTGTGTTGTAGATTACTTAAAAGGAGAGAATAACTAATGACTTCAACAGCGTATAAAGGTACAAATAAACTAATCGTTGGGATTGTTTTCGGGGTTATCACGTTTTGGCTTTTTGCTCAATCTATGGTGAATATTGTTCCGGCCGTGCAATCTGACCTTGGAATTTCCTCAGATTTACTTAGTATTGCCATCAGTTTAACCGCGCTATTCTCAGGTATTTTTATCGTTGTAGCAGGTGGGATGGCTGACAAATTTGGTCGCGTGAAATTAACTTATATCGGACTTATTCTTAGTATCATCGGTTCACTGCTACTTGTTGTCACTCAAGGGTCGACGTTACTTATTATCGGCCGTATTATTCAAGGTCTTTCAGCTGCTTGTATTATGCCAGCAACCCTTGCCTTAATGAAAACTTATTTTGACGGGGCAGATAGACAAAGAGCACTTAGTTACTGGTCAATTGGCTCATGGGGTGGATCAGGTATTTGTTCGTTCGCAGGTGGCGCTATCGCAACATATATGGGCTGGCGCTGGATTTTCATTATTTCCATCGTATTCGCACTGCTTGGAATGCTACTTATTAAAGGTACTCCAGAAAGTAAAGTCGTTCAAAATACAAAAGCAAAATTTGATTCATTTGGTCTTGTTCTTTTTGTTATCGCAATGGTTTGTTTGAACCTTATTATTACTCGTGGCGCAACATTTGGCTGGACAAGCCCAATTACTATTACAATGCTCGTTGTTTTCCTAGTTTCTGCGGGATTATTTTTCCGAGTGGAACTGCGACAAGCAAACGGATTTATTGATTTCTCGTTGTTTAAAAATAAAGCTTATACAGGCGCAACACTTTCGAACTTCTTGCTAAACGCAGCAGCTGGAACACTGGTTGTCGCAAACACTTATGTGCAAATTGGTCGCGGTTTTACGGCGTTCCAATCCGGTTTACTTTCTATCGGATATCTTGTCTGTGTGCTCGGAATGATTCGCATCGGTGAAAAAATTCTTCAACGTGTTGGTGCGCGTAAACCAATGATTTTAGGCTCTGGTATTACGGCTGTTGGTATTGCACTAATGGCGCTGACGTTTATTCCGGGAACCCTTTATACAGTGCTTGTATTTATCGGTTTTGCTTTATTCGGGATTGGACTTGGCATGTATGCGACTCCTTCAACAGATACAGCCATTTCTAATGCTCCAGAAGATAAAGTCGGAGTAGCATCTGGTATTTACAAAATGGCAAGTTCGCTAGGTGGCTCATTCGGCGTGGCGATATCTGCTACGATTTATGGTGTGATTGCACTTTCAGGAAATATTGATTTAGCCGCAATGGTGGGGCTTTTAACGAACGTCGGTTTTTGTGTCGTTTCACTTATTTCCGTTGCTATAACAACACCATCTGCGAAAAAAGCGCTCGAATTAAAAGCCGCAAAAGAATAGGAGGTTGGATTTATCATGCGTACTCAGTTAATGAATATGCTTCAGGAACGAAAAGATGAAATCACTCAGATTAGACGTCATTTGCACGAACATCCTGAATTATCGTTTCATGAAACAGAAACAGCAAATTTCATCCAAGATTTTTACAAAGGAAAAGACGTGGAAGTGGCAACTGAAGTGGGTAATGGTCATGCCGTTGTTGTAACGATTAAAGGCGAGAAGCCGGGGAAAACGATTGCGTTACGTGCCGATTTTGATGCTCTTCCGATTGAAGAGCAAACGGAATTGCCATTTAAATCTAAAAACCCTGGCGTAATGCATGCATGTGGTCATGACGGACATACTGCTTATTTACTCGTTTTGGCAGATTGTTTAATCCAACTAAAAGAAAACATCCCTGGAACGATAAAAATTGTTCATCAACATGCCGAAGAAACACCTCCCGGCGGAGCGAAAAGCGTTGTCGAGTCGGGTATTTTAGATGATGTGGATCAAATTTTTGGTATTCATGTATTCCCATTTGGTGAAAGCGGGCAAGTTTATTATCATAGTGGCTACGCGATGGCTGGTCGCACTTATTTTAAACTTAAAATTCAAGGTGTTGGCGGGCATGGTTCGTCTCCACATATGGCAAATGATGCGATTGTCGCAGGCGCTTATTTTGTGACAGCCATTCAAACAGTAGTGAGCCGCCGTTTGAACCCATTTGATACTGGCGTAATAACGATTGGTTCTTTTGATGGTAAAGGTAGTTTTAACGTTATTAAGGATGCGGTTGAGTTAGAAGGCGATGTGCGTTATATGAACACGGAGAATCGTGATAAAATAGACGCAGAGATTCACCGTATTGTTGCTGGTATTGAAGCAATGTTTAGCGTAACGGTGGAACTAACGTATACGAATGACTACCCACCACTTTACAACGATCCAGCTGTAACGGAACAAGTAGTTGCAAGTTTGCAAAAAGGTGTTGGCGAGTACCTAACGGGCATTTCTGAATACGACATGCTTTCCGGATCAGAGGATTTTGCTTATTATTTACAAAAAATTCCTGGTGTCTTCTTCTATATTGGCGCGAAACCGAAAAATACTTCGATTGCTTATTTTAATCATCATCCAAAATTTGATATTGATGAAGATGCGCTGTTAGTTGCTGCCAAATCGGTTGCGGACGTGGTTTTAGATTATTATAAATTAAATGGATAATAGCTTTGAAAAGAGCATAGTCAGAAAAAGAATCTGGTTATGCTCTTTTGCAATTGGCGGGACTATAGAAGAGTGGAGTGAATTCAAATGAATCAGGTCAAAGGAGAAAGACATTCATTAATTGTATTACTTGTTCTATTTATAGGCTACACCAGTGTATACGTGGATAAATATACTATTGGAATTTCGCTTGTGACTGTTTCTCAGGATTTAGGATTTGATCCAAGTCAAAAAGGGTTAATTTTAAGTGCGTTCTTTCTCGGTTACACGCTTTTTCAAATTCCGATGGGTTACTTAAACAACCGGATTGGCGCACGACCAGTCCTTGCGATATCGATTATTATTGTAGGTTTGTTTCTTGTTATTTTTGGTTTTGGGTACTCCTTACTGTTTTTAGTTGTTATTCGTTTCTTATCGGGGGCGCTCGGACATGCGGGTTATCCCCCGTCTGTTAGTAATTATATTTCACTTCATATTCCATTAAACAAGCGAGGTTTTGCGCAGTCAGCAATGCTCGCTTCCTCTGGTTTTGCGGCATTTATTGGCCCATTATTAATCGCGCAACTTCTGCTATCAGTAGGATGGCGCAATACGTATTACTGGATTGGTTTTGCGGTGATTTTGATTGGGTTTCTGATTTTAATCGTCGTACCTAAAGCGCCGAAAATAGACCTAAATACTCAAAAAGAAAAAATTAAAGTACCTTTCTCAGAACTTTTAAAAGATAAACAACTGTGGATTCTTTTGTTATCGGCGCTTTTTATAAATGCAGCGAACTACGGTTTAACAAGTTGGCTTGCTTCTTATTTGAACGAGGTTAGAGGGATTTCTATTAGCGAAGTGAGTTATATTAGTTCTTTAGCTGGGCTGTGTATTTTAATTGCAGGAGTTGTCGGTGGCTATTTTATTAGTCGTTTTTTCAAAGGAAAAGAGCCGATTATTATTTTCGCATTTTGTGTGCTTGGGGCGTTTGCCGTATACGGGGTGTATTTATTTGAACAATTAGCGCTATCGGTTATTTGCTTGTGTTTATGTAATATTTTCCTCATCATGGCCTTTACAACGCTAATGGGGTTACCGCACAAGTTGTTTCAACAGAGCCACATTGCGACAAAATACGCGGCTATTAACTCGGGCGGGGTTTTAGGTGGCTTTTTCGCACCAATGATTATAGGGGATTTGGTAAATGCGACTAACTCTTATCAATCGGCTTTTCTGTTCTTGGCGTTAACTTTATTAGTATCGGGATTGATTGTTTTAGCGATTAAAAACCACCAATAAAATCAAAGGAGGAAAACCAGATAGCTGTGTTTTCCTCCTTTTTTAATTAAGCTAATCCGCCATTAGTGAAAATGACTTGACCATTCACCCAGCGTGCAGGCCCGGCTAAAAATGCTACGGTTTCTGCGATATCTTCAGGTTGTCCTAGACGTTCCAAAGGTGTGGCTTTTGCTAAGTTGTCGATTGTTTTATCATCTTTTCCAGTCAAAAATAACGGAGTGGCGGTCGGGCCGGGAGCGACTGCATTAACGGTTATATCTTTCCCACGAAGCTCGCGTGCCAGAATTAATGTGAGCGACTCAACCCCGGCCTTACTAGCAACATAGGCCCCGTAAGTCGGAAAACTGGTACGTGTTACCGAAGTGGAGAAATTGATAATCGCGCCACCATTTCGAACTCGAAGGGCAGCTTGCTTGGAAACAACAAAAGTTCCACGGACGTTGGTACGTTGAATCAGGTCAAAATCATCCATATCCAAAGTAGCAATCGGGCTTAATTTCATAATACCTGCTGTGTTAATGACAACATCAATTCCACCAAACTGGCTTTCAATGAAATCAAATGCACGAATCATCTGCGCCTCGTCAGCAACATCGCCGCCAACACTAATCGCTTCTCCACCAGACTTCACAATGTTTTCAACAAGCGTCTCGGCTTTAGCCTTATTACCCGCGTAATGAACTGCAACCGCAAAATTTTGTTCGACCAATTTTTGGACGACGGCCTTACCAATACCGCCAGAACCCCCTAAAATAAATGCAACACGTTTATTTGTCATAATCTATTCGCTCCTTTAAGTACAAGTTAGTTACTTTTTTAATTTTTAGTAACTTTATAGTTGGAAGTATACTCCTTTTAGTTACTTTGTCAAGGATTTGTAACTTTTTTGTTTTCCTGTATAATAAAAAGCAAAGAATGAGTTGAATAGAGGGATTAAAATGGCGAGACTATCACAAGAAATCATTTTAAATATGGCAGAAAAAATCATCTACGAAAAAGGTATGGAGAAGACGACGCTGTATGATATTGCGAGTAATTTGAACGTCACACATGCGGCGCTTTATAAGCATTATCGGAATAAAGAGGATTTATTTCAAAAGTTGGCGCTACGGTGGTTAGAGGAAACTTCGCGGGAGATTTTCGCTTGGACACAGGACGCAGGGCAAACACCAGATGATGCGCTTCACGACTGGCTTTGGCTCTTGGCCGATACTAAGAAAAAACGATACAAAACCGACCGAAAAATGTTTTTACTTTATACGGATTATATTGAACAAAATGAAGAATTAGTGAAAAACCACGTAGCACATTTAGCGCAAAAAGCCGAGGAAGTTAGCGGTCGAACGAACCAAGGAAACGCGATTATTACGGCGTTCACTTATTTTCATAATCCCTATTTTGCGAGTAGGTGGGAGCAAGCGGGTTATGTGGATTTATTTGAGGATGTTTGGCAGATTGTTAAGTAAAAATAAAGAGAGGGCTAATTTACATGACTGAAAATACAACTATTGCTAAACGAATATTGCAGTTTAATGAGGCGCTTGCGAATTGTTCGTTTGATTTGCCGGAGGGGTATCGCACAGTTAACCCATATTCTGGTGATCAAAGCGAACTAGTGCAAAAAATAACGATGGCATTTTATCAGAAATACTATAATGATACTAAACCGCGCCGGATAATACTTGGAAGTTCTCCCGCCCGGAGAGGATCTGCTGTTACAGGAGTCCCTTTTGAAGACGCGAAACACATTCAAAACGAAACCGGTATTTTTATTGATAAATTTTTTATAAACCAGTCTTCCTCAGATTTTTTATATGATGTTATGACAGAATACGGGGGTTGTAAGCCATTTTATACTGACTTTTACATGAATTTTGTTTGTCCACTTGGCATTGTGCGCACGAATGCAAAAGGCAATGAGGTTAATTGTAACTATTATGAGAATAAGAAACTTCAAGCTACGCTGAAGCCATTTATACTAGAGTCAATCCGCAGCCAAATAGATTTTGGGATAGATACTTCGGTCTGCTACTGCATTGGTAGCGGAGATAATTTTGATTTTGTATCAAAAATAAATAAAGAGCATCATTTTTTTGATACAATTATACCTTTAGAACATCCACGTTTTATTATGCAATATAATTCTAAAAATAAAGATGTTTATATGGAAAAGTATCTTTCTGCTTTAAAGAGTTGATGCTGAGCTATTTAAAAAAGAACTTCTCAATCAACGAGAAGTTCTTTTTCATGCCACTAATCTTCTTTAAACCCAACCTCCATCAGCTTCTCCGTATCTTTAAACCGTTTTTCCGCAGTTCCTGCATCTAGAACAATCGAAATCACACGTTTTCCTCCACGTTCAGCTGTTCCAATAAAGCAATAGCCGGCTTCATCTGTAAATCCAGTTTTCAGTCCATCTAACCCTTGAATCGAACCGAGTAAGTCGTTCGTGGATTCGAGTTTGGCTCCTTTGTCAGTGGTGACAGTGGGTTTGGAAGTTGTTTCTAACACTTCAGGATGAGTGGAAATTAATTTAGATGATAGCAAAAATAAATCCTTTGTGGTGGAAACCGCGGATTTCCCGTCGACATCAAGTCCGCTAGCACTGACAAATGTAGTCTTACTCGACATACCTGATTTTTTAGCCTGGTTATTCATTTCTTTGGGAAAATCAGCTCCGTCTAAACGATCTCCCAGTGTTTCCGCGGCATCATTTGCAGACATAGTGAGCATCGCGCTGTATAAATCCCTGACGGACCACGTTCTTTTTTGTGTAATCGCGTAAAGGGAAACCGCGGAAGGATCATCCAACCGAACAAGATTAAGCTTTTCATCCCACGATAATTCATTGTTATCCACAGCCTCTAAAACTAAAAAAGCTGTCATTAGTTTGCTTAAACTTGCAATTGGCATTACTTTATCGGCATTTTGTTCATATAATGGTTTGCCATTTTCGACTGAATAAACCGCGGCGGCATTTGCTGACAAGTATAGGTTTGGTTGCTTCGTGGAACAGGATGAGAGCAGTAATAGCCCCATTAATAGCACCCAAGTTAGTTTATGTATTTTCATTTTTTGTCCTCCTTTTAACTTTAGTATAGATAAAAAGAATTGAGTTAAAGCCAAGGAAGTGGAAGGATATGTTAAAGCTTTAACGAGAAAATTTAAGTTTTCTTAACTAGTAAGGATAAAACTATTGTTATTCACATGTGGATAAGTTAAAATAATAGGGATGAATTTTTATTAACGGTTTTTCTGTGGATATGTTAATAAGTCTATGGATAACCTTCAAAATACTAACAATTTAATTGCTTTGGTCAAAGCGGAGCGTAAGTTGTTGAAAATGCACAAAATCATGTGCCAAAATTTATTCAAAATAGGATAAGGCTTATTTGAGCTGAAATTCTAATGAGAAAGGATGAGTAAAGAATGGAATTTGATACTATTGCTGCAATCTCAACACCGCCGGGAGAAGGGGCCATTGCTATTATTAGATTAAGCGGTCCAGAGGCGATTCAGATAGCGGATCGTATTTTTTATGCCAAAAATAGCTTGAGTGAAGCAGAAAGTCACACCATTCACTACGGTCATATAAAAGAAGACGGCGAAGTAATTGAGGAAGTAATGGTCACAGTTATGCGTGCGCCGCGTACTTTTACACGGGAAGATGTGGTAGAAATCAACGCGCACGGCGGAATTGTTTCCGTGAACCGCGTGTTACAACTATTACTTCGAAATGGGGCTAATTTAGCTGAACCAGGCGAATTCACAAAGCGCGCATTTTTAAATGGAAGAATTGATCTGTCGCAAGCGGAGGCTGTGATGGACTTAATTCGCGCCAAGACAGACCGGGCGATGGGCGTGGCAATTCGGCAAATGGACGGAAATCTTTCACGGTTGATTCGCAATTTACGTCAAGAAATTTTGGATGCACTAGCGCAAGTCGAAGTAAATATCGACTATCCAGAATATGACGATGTGGAGGAAATGACTCAGCGAATGTTACTGGAGAAAACCGAGTTAGTTCGCGCTTCCGTCGAGCAACTTTTACGGACAGCAAGCCAAGGGAAAATTCTCCGCGAAGGACTGGCAACGGCTATTATTGGTCGACCAAATGTGGGTAAATCGTCCTTGCTTAACCAACTAATTCAAGAAGAAAAAGCGATTGTCACTGATATTGCTGGGACAACGCGAGATATTATAGAAGAATACGTCAATGTTCGCGGTGTTCCGCTGCGTTTAATCGATACGGCCGGAATTCGGGAAACAGAAGATATTGTGGAAAAAATTGGTGTAGAACGTTCAAGAAAAGCATTGGCGGATGCTGATTTTATCTTGCTAGTATTAAATCAAAATGAAGAGCTGACGGTGGAAGATGAAGCGTTATTTGAAGCAGCCGCGGGTCATAATTATGTGGTCGTTTTAAATAAAACAGATTTGGAAACAAAGCTTGATATAAATAGAGTGCGTGAACTTGCTGGAGAAAACCCAATTGTCTCCACTTCGCTAGTAAACGATGAAGGTTTAGAGGCTTTAGAAGAAGCGATTAAAACACTATTTTTTGCTGGTGACATTGATGCTGGTGATGCTACTTATGTATCGAATGTTCGACACATTGCGCTCCTTCATCAAGCACTGGAAGCGTTAAATGGCGTTACAACAGGAATTCAGCTTGGTATGCCGGTAGATATTGTCCAGATTGATATGACTCGTGCATGGGATTTACTAGGTGAAATTACTGGTGATTCTGTCCAGGATGAATTACTCGATCAGTTGTTCAATCAATTTTGCCTTGGAAAATGATTTTTTAGGAGATGTTTTTATAAAATGCAAACCTATGATGCAGGAACTTTTGACGTCATCGTTGTTGGTGCAGGCCATGCGGGAGTAGAAGCAGGTCTTGCCAGTGGTCGAATGGGCGCAAAAACACTGATGTTAACGATAAATTTAGATATGGTCGCTTTTATGCCATGTAATCCTTCTGTTGGAGGTCCAGCAAAAGGCGTGGTTGTGCGCGAAATTGATGCTCTTGGTGGCGAAATGGGTCGCAACACGGATAAAACGTACATCCAAATGCGGATGCTAAATACTGGTAAAGGCCCGGCTGTTCGTGCATTACGTGCTCAAGCAGACAAATGGGATTACCAACACGAAATGAAACACACAATTGAAAAAGAAGAAAATATCACTTTGCGCCAAGGACTTGTTGACCGTTTAGTGATTGAAGATGGCGTGTGTAAAGGAGTTATTACAAACAGTGGCGCAATTTACTACGCGGAAACAGTCGTTATTACTACCGGAACTTTCTCACGTGGCGAAATTATTGTCGGTGAACTGCGCTATTCCAGCGGTCCAAACAACCAACAACCTTCTGTGAAACTTTCAGAGCACTTGGAAGAACTAGGTTTTGAACTACGTCGTTTTAAAACAGGAACGCCACCACGCGTAAAATCAAGTACAATTGACTATTCAAAAACAGAAGAACAACCGGGTGACGACCATCCGCGCGCATTTAGTTTTGATACGGTGGAAATGTTGCTTGACCAACTACCATGTTGGTTAACTTATACAAACGAAACAACCCATGAAATAATCCAAGCGAATTTACACCGTTCACCAATGTTTACAGCAACGAAAAAAGGCACTGGCGCTAGATACTGCCCATCCATTGAAGATAAAATTGTTCGTTTCAGCGACAAACCAAGACACCAAATCTTCCTTGAACCAGAAGGGAAAAATACCGAAGAAGTATATGTCCAAGGTCTTTCCACCAGTTTGCCAGAAGAAGTGCAACGTGAAATGTTAAGAACTATTCCAGGTCTTGAAAATGTAGAAATGATGCGTGTTGGCTACGCTATCGAATATGATGCAGTTATGCCAGACCAACTGTGGCCATCACTTGAAACTAAATTAGTCGAAGGTCTTTTCACAGCCGGCCAAATTAATGGTACAAGTGGCTATGAAGAAGCAGCCGGCCAAGGCTTAATGGCAGGAATCAATGCTGCTCGTAAAGTCTTTGAAAAAGAACCAGTTATCCTTGGTCGCGACCAAGCTTATATCGGCGTTTTAATTGACGATTTAGTAACAAAAGGAACCGAAGAACCATATCGCTTGCTTACTTCTCGTGCCGAATACCGTTTACTATTACGCCATGATAATGCAGATTTACGTTTAACAGAAATCGGTCATGAAATCGGCTTAATTAGCGACGAACGTTATGAACGCTTTTTAGCAAAACAAAGTGCCATTGAAGCAGAAAAAGAAAGACTACAAAAAACACGCATTAAACCAACTGCTGAAGTCCAAGCAATGCTAAAAGAAATCGGCTCAGGCGAGCTAAAAGACGGAATTCTAGCAGCAGATTTACTTCGCCGTCCCGAAATAACTTACGACAAAATCGCCCAAATTGTTTCACGTGAAACATTTGTGACCGACGAAATCGCTGAACAAGTAGAAATTCAAATTAAATACGAAGGCTACATCCAAAAATCCAACCTTCAAGTAGAAAAAATGAAGCGCATGGAAGACAAAAAAATCCCAGAAAACATCGATTATGATGCAATCAGCGGCCTCGCAACAGAAGCCCTAGAAAAACTAAAGAAAATCGAACCCCTTTCCATCGCCCAAGCTAGCCGTATCAGCGGAGTAAACCCAGCCGATATATCTATTTTGCTAGTTTATATTGAGCAAGGAAAAATAGCGAAAATAAGTAAATAAGAACACGGATTACTACAATAACTGAAACCACATGTTCACGAAAACTTCAAACTTACCATCTAAGTTGAAAGTTTCCGTTGAATAATGTGGTTTTTTCTTGTTTTTAATTAAGGTAGAATGGGATTACATAGAAGAAGACAGACTGCAGAGGTGAATGTGTGAAAAAGAGATGGATAATAATACTAGGAATTACAGTAATGACCATTTTTGGTTTAGGGGCGAAATTCTATATGGATGAAGAGAAATTAAATAAAGAAATGATGAATGTAGTTTATAGTGATGAAGCGAAACAAGTATTCGAAAAAAGGCTGACAAACTTGGATGCAAAAGCATTTACAGAAGAAGGAAAAATACAGTCTTATGAAATCGATAAGAACAGTATCGGGCGAAATCCTATGGGAGGGATAAATGTTACATTAATTATAAATAAGGATTCAAAACTAGATATAACATATACCCTGGATAATTTTGATGGCAAGCTAAATGGAGGTGGAGCGAGTTTATCTGAAAATCTTTCCAAATTATTGGGGAGATGGAGGGAAAATAAATGAATCAAGTCATTACAGATGAAGTCAGAGTCAGATTGGCAAAAAAAAGAGTATGATTCATTGAAGATTAAGAAAGAAGTGATTATCTCTGTCTCTGAAAAAAGAAAGTGAAAATTTCTAACATGCGATAAAATAGACCTACAAATAAAAAGTCATACAACAGAGGTGGAGCGTTGAAAAAGAGATGGATAATAGTACTTGGAATGACAGTAATGACCATTTTTGGTTTAGGGGTAAAATTCTATATGGATGAAGAGAAATTAAACAAAGAAATGAAGCAAGTGGTTTATAGTGATGAAGCAAAACAAGTATTCGAAAAGAGGCTGACAAACTTGGATGCAAAAGCATTCACGAAAGAAGGTATAATTCAATCATATGAAATTAATAAAGAAAGTATAGAGAGAAATCCAATGGGAGGAATCAATGTTACTTTAATTATAAATAAGGATTTAGAGTGGAATGTTACCTATACTTTAGGAAAACATAACGGCAAATTAGACAGTGGTGGCGCTAGCATATCTAAAGACCTTACAAAGAAATTAGAACTTAAAGGGAGTTAAGATAGTCCAGCCAATACTAACTAAGAAATTAAACAAACGTTAAAAGACTGAAAAAAAAGAAAGTGAAAATTTCTAACATGTGATAAAATAGACCTACAAATAAAAATCATACAACAGAGGTGAAAAGTTGAAAAAGAGATGGATAATAGTAGTAGCAATTACAGTAATAACCATTTTTGGTTTAGGGGTGAAATTCTATATGGATGAAGAGAAATTAAATAAAGAAATGATGAATGTAGTTTATAGTGATGAAGCGAAACAAGTATTCGAAAAAAGGTTAACAAATTTAGATCCAAATGCTTTTACCGAAAAAGGTATAATTCATTCTTATAAAATTGAAGAAGGAAGCATAGAGCACAATCCAATGGGAGGTATAGAAGTTAAATTAATAATTAATAATGATCCAGAACTATACGTATCATATACTATGAGTAAGAATAATGGAGAATTAAGTGGTGGAGGTGCAATTGTATCAAAGGAACTTGCAAAACAAACAGAAAGAGGAAGTGAAAGTAATTGAACGGAGCTTATACTGATCAAGAAAGAGTTGAATTAGCCCGAAAAGAGTATGCTAAAATTAATCAGGAAGAAGTAGTGAAAATTCCTACAGCGGATGGAACTGAAAAAACCATCGGAATCGTATCCCAAAAAATCAACAACAAATCAACCGGGGAACAATCCTACATCATCACAGACAAATACACGCCACCCACAGCCTCCATCAGCGAAAGAAACAAAGTAAAAGAACTAACAATCCTTTACAAAGGCTCTACCGCACCGGCTAATGGAAACCTTAATGTTCCAAAACATCCAGATTATAAAGATGTGAGGAAGGACTGGTTAAGTAATGATATTCCAACTGCAATCCAAATCACACATGGCGGAGGATCCACAGTAACACCCCAACTAAAAACCTCCGCAGAAACCTTAAAACAAACCATGAAACTCTACCCAAACGCCCAAATTTACGTATACGGTCATTCTCTAGGCTCCATGAACGCCCAGTACGCTATCGCAGACTTAGATAAAAAAGACATCAAACGCATCAGCGGGGGGTTCTTCTACCAAGGTCCGAATATCTACTCCAACCTAACGCCAAAACAACAAGATACCGTAAAAGCAATAAACGCTTTAGATAGATTATTTAATTTTGTTGATAGGAAGGATTATGTGCCAATTGGTTATGGTATCGGAGACCCGACAATTGGTCATTTAATAGAGGTTGAGTCGAAAAAAGCTGGTATGGTTGAGCAACATATGTGGGGTGGTTATCAATTCGATGAAGATGGAAATGTCCTTACCGATAAAGAAGGAAGCTTGCGATTAGCCAAATACGCAACAGCCCAGCAATTAGCATCAATCAATATCATGCGAACCAGTTTTTCAAAAAGTGGTGGTGCCCTATCTTCATCGGAAGAAATATTCTTAGATGCGGCAGAGGGGCTCGCGATTACACAAGGAATGAAGCAAACGATTCAAGGCGAAATAAAAGACTTAAAAGATATGTTTGATAAAGCAATCGAGAATGCCGAAGAGTTGTGGCGGGATACGCTTTCAGATGCAAGGGATATCGGCTCCCATCTAGCTGAGTCAGAAATACTCGCCGCACTCGCTTGGGGCGGGGCGACTGAGCCGAAAATTGTGATAGACACAGTGCAAGATTGCGAAAAATCCTTAATCGAAGCAACCAAAATAGAGCAAGAATATGATAAGTTGCTAGAACAAATCAATGAAGCCATAAAAAGCCAGCTAAAAACCGACCAAGAATTAGCCAAACAAATAGGGAGCATGTATGGATAAACAAAGACAACTACTGCTAAAAATCGAAAATTTAGAGGATGATTTTAATAGAAAAAGACGTCAATTGGACGAAGCGATGGATGAGGCTTCTCAAGAAAAATGGCGTTTTCATCAGGAACTGGAAAATCTTTCTGAACAAATCAGATATATCTATCAAAAAAGAGATTATGACGCATCAGAAGATTTACCAAAAGCCTACCATTTAATCAGTTCAATCCAAGAAGAAGGCGAATGGATGGTAAAAAATGCAGTAACACATTTAGAAAATGAGTCCGAAGAACATCAAACCCTTTATAAGAAGCAAGTGACTGCTTATGAAGAAGAACTACATCAGCTGAAAAAGGAACGTGATTGATACCATGATAGATAAATTAAGAGCGGATTTGTTAGAGTCACGAAAAAGCCTAGAAATAAACCTTATTTGGATGTTTGTGGCTAGACAAACCTACGCCGCATCAGAAAACCGCAAGCGAATGTTGAAAATGATGAAGCGGGACAAAATAGAAGATATAAAAAGCAATTGCACGAGTTACATAGACGGGCTTTCCACTACCGCAAAAGGCAAATGGGTCACAAAGGCCAAAGCGAGTTTTAAAGAGAATGCCAACAAGTTTGATAATTGTTAAACGTAATACGAACTTGCTAAAAAGGACGAAAATACTTATACTTGAAAATAATGAGCTAAAATATACGGTATAAGCCAGTTTAAAAGTATAAACCAACACGTTCCAACATCCTAAACACGGCAAAAATCGCGAAAATAAAGTGAGGAAAAAATATGAATCCAGAGCAATTCCAAATGGCGCTCGCTGAAAAAGGAATAGAACTAAGCGACGACCAAATGAAACAATTCCACGATTACTTCGAAATGTTAGTAGAGTGGAATGAAAAAATGAATTTAACAGCTATTACTGACGAAAAAGAAGTGTATTTAAAGCACTTTTACGATTCTATTTCTGCCGCGTTTTATGTAGACTTTACTAAATTCGATACTATTTGTGATGTCGGTGCTGGCGCTGGTTTTCCAAGTCTCCCAATCAAAATCTGCTTCCCGCATTTAAAAGTAAGCATCGTAGACTCCTTGAAAAAACGCATGACTTTCCTAGATGCGCTAGCAGAAAAATTAGGTCTAACCGATGTGCATTTCTACCATGATCGCGCTGAAACATTTGGTCAAAACAAAGCGCACCGTGAAAAATACGACCTTGTAACCGCACGTGCCGTAGCAAGAATGAGCGTATTATCTGAGCTTTGCATGCCACTTGTCAAAAAAGGCGGTTCGTTCCTAGTAATGAAAGCTGCCCAAGCCGAACAAGAGCTGCAAACAGCCGAAAAAGCAATCAAACTATTCGGCGGAAAAGTCAAGGAACATTTCTCTTTCTCATTACCAGTAGAAGAAAGCGAACGAAACATCTACGTTATCACTAAAACAAAAGAAACACCTAACAAATATCCGCGCAAACCTGGAACACCCAACAAATTACCAATCGAATAAACTAAAAAAGTCCTTTCAAACGAAAGGACTTTTTATTTTTAACAACAACGTCATTTTTTAAAGCTAGTTTCCGCAACTATCCACGCTAAAATATGAAAATCATTTTCATTTAATCGATATTGATAAAATCATTTTCTTGTGATATAGTCTGTTTGAAAACGCATACTTTACACTGAAACACAGTATAGAGGAGGAGTATCAGTGGGCAATTCTGTTATGGAAAAAATCAAAGGTGGGTTAGTGGTTTCCTGCCAAGCTTTAGAAGACGAACCACTTCATAGTGCATTTATTATGTCAAAAATGGCTTTGGCCGCAGTTCAAGGTGGTGCTGTTGGTATCCGAGCAAATACCGCAAAAGATATTCGGGCAATTCAAAGTGAGATCGATGTTCCGATTATCGGTATTTACAAAAAAGATTACGATGATTCGGACGTATTTATCACACCCACTTTAAAAGAAGTCAGAGAAATATGTGAAACGGGAGTAGAAATTGTTGCGATGGATGCGACAACGAGAAAAAGACCACATAACGAAGACCTCAAAGACATACTAAGCGCCATTCGAAAAGAGTTTCCAAACACACTTTTCATGGCAGACACAGGCAGTATTGAAGACGTTTATTACGCTGATTCCCTCGGTTTCGACTTAATTGGCACGACACTTTACGGCTACACCGAAGAAACAGCGAATAAAAATATCAGCGACGACGATTTCTCCCATTTGAAAGAAGTTTTGAAAAGTACGAAGCGCCCAGTGATTGCAGAAGGGAAAATCGATTCGCCTAGTAAAGCACGACAAGTTCTTACGTTAGGTTGTTATGCCGTTGTTGTTGGCGGCGCAGTAACTCGGCCACAGGAAATAACCACCCGCTTTACAAACGAAATCCAAAAAATTCAAGAAGAAAGAGGTAAGTGATATGACAAAGCAAATCAAAGTTGGCGTAATTGGCGTTGGACAAATGGGGCAGTATCATGCAGAAATTTACCAAAAACTTCCGCAAGTAGAGTTAGTAGCAATTTGTGAGTACAACGATGAAAGACGCGCTGAAATGGCAGAAAAATTTCAGTGCAAAGCTTACAAAGACTACCACGAACTTCTAGCAAATACGGAGATTGAAGCTGTGAGCATTGTTTTACCTGATAATATGCACCGTGATTGCGTGGAAGAAGCCGTAAAATACAAAAAACATATTTTACTCGAAAAACCACTTGCAAAAGAACTGGAAGACGGCAAAGCAATGTATGAACTGACCAAAGACTACGACAAAGTATTTACAGTTGGATTTTTACTCAGATTTGATCCTCGTTTTAATATGATTAAACAGCGCCTCGATAACGGCGAATTGGGTGATATTATTCATCTTTATTGTCGTCGTAACAGCCCAATTACTGGGCCAAAGCGTTACATAGGTGCTTCTGATTTAAGTATGCACGTAATGATTCATGATATTGATTATATTAACTGGTACATGGATAGCGAGCCAGTCAAGGTTATCGCCAAAAGCCGCAGTGTGTTGCTAAAAGAATACGGCATGAATGATGTTATCTATGCCATTGTTACGTATGAAAATGGCGCAATTGCTTGTCTTGAAGCTTGCTGGGTGCTACCAGAAAACTCGCCAACCATCATTGATGACAAGCTAGAATTAGTCGGAACAAAAGGCGTGGCATATGTAGACTCTTGTGACCACGGAGTTCGTTTTGTTAGTGAAAAAGGGGTGTCTTATCCTGATTCAAGACACTGGTATTACACAAATGGCGAAGTTTCCGGAGATTTGGCAGAAGAAGTAATGGCATTTATTAATAATGTTGCGAATAATACAAAATCAATTATTACACCTAAAGAAGCGTATGATTCCTTGCGAGTAGTAGATGCTATTGAACGTTCGATTGCGGAAGGAAAAGAAGTATCACTATAAAAGAACGCCACACATATGATTGGAGGGGGAATTATGTCTATTCGGGTACATGTACAAAAGTTTGGGAGTAAGCTAAGTGGTATGGTCATTCCGAATTTAGGAGCTTTTATGGCTTGGGGGATTTTGACGGCAATTGGGGTAGCGACAGGCTCTGAGATGTTAAAAGGGTTTATCGCACCAATGCTTAATTACTTGTTACCACTTCTTATTGCTTTTGCCGGAGGTCGAGCAGTTCACGGTTACCGAGGAGGAGTTATTGGTACCGTTGCAACAATGGGTGCAATTATTAGTTCGGATATAACCATGTTTATCGGCGCAATGATAATGGGTCCGCTCGCAGCTTGGATACTTAAAAAATTTGATGAACGTATTGATGGAAAAATTCCAGCTGGATTTGAACTACTAGTTAATAACTTTTCGATTGGGATAATTGGAGCGGGATTAGCACTATTTTCTTATGTGGCAATTGCTCCAATGGTCGAAGCTGTAACAAAAGTATTAGCAAGTGGCGTGGATGTGTTAATTAACAATCATTTGCTCCCACTAACGGCTTTAATTATTGAGCCGGCCAAGGTCTTATTCTTAAACAATGCGATCGGTCAAGGTATTCTTAGTCCACTAGCCACCTTGCAACTCGCAGAAACAGGGAAATCAGTGCTTTACTTACTAGAATCAAACCCTGGACCAGGACTTGGAATTCTACTCGGCTATATGTTCTTTGGTAAAGGTAACTCAAAAGCATCTTCCTACGGGGCAAGTGTTATTCACCTATTTGGTGGTATTCACGAAATTTACTTCCCGTTCGTTTTAATGAATCCAATTCTTATTTTACCGCTAATTCTTGGTGGTATGACAGGAACATTTATTTTAACAATGACAAATGCGGGCCTTGTTGGTGTAGCTTCTCCTGGTAGTATTATCACCATTATGATGATGGCAGCACCAGGCGACCACATTAAAATCCTTATTGCGGTGCTATGTGCGGCCCTTGTCACATTCATTACCGCCATTCCATTTATTAAACGCATGGGGAACAAAGACTCAGAACTACAAGATGCAGCGAAGAAAATGGAAGGTCTTAAAGGCAAAAAAAGTAGTATTTCCTCTGTTTTCGAAGCTCCAGTAGATGATTTTAATTTTAAAAATGTTAAAAGAATCGCCTATGCTTGTGATGCGGGGCTTGGATCCAGTGCAATGGGCGCGACGGTGCTACAGAAAAAAATCAAAAATGCTGGCTTAGAGGATATTAAAGTGTTCCATATCGCCATCCACGAATTGCCGACCGAATGCGATGTGGTCGTGACGCATAAATCACTTATTGACCGAGCCAAAGAAAAACAACCAGATGCGTATTATGTAGAAATAACGGATTACCTCGGCGCACCAGAATATCAAGAACTAATAGATAAAATAGTTGCAGACCGAGAACAAAAGAATTAACTTATTTGTAAGCGCTTCTTTTTAGGAGCGCTTTGAATAGTAAAACGGGTAGGAGGAAGACAATGTTAAAAGCGATTGTGATGGACTTTGACGGAATTGTTATTGATACAGAAGTAGTTTGGTATGAAATTTTTAAAGAATGGTTTAAAACGAAGCAAAATTACGACCTTTCTATCGAGGAGTTTTTACAGTGTGTCGGATCTAATGTGGACGATTTATTCCGTGAATTAAATGAGACGAAGCAAATGGATATTAATCGACAAGTGTTCGAAGCAGAAACACAAGCAACTTTTATTGAAAATAGTAAAAGTTTACCAGCCAAAGAAGGCGTGGAAAGTTTTATTCGTGAATTAAAAGAACGTGGATTAAAGTTAGCACTTGCGACCTCATCGCAGCGACCAAAACCACTTTATCATTTGGAACGACTAGGCTTGCTCGAATATTTTGATGCTATTATTACGGCGGAGGATGTTACTCGAATCAAGCCGGAACCAGATTTGTTTTTAGAAGCTTTGAGAGTACTTGATGTTAAGCCGTCGGAGTCTCTTATTGTGGAAGACTCGCGAAATGGCCTTTTGGCGGGGAATAGTGCGGGTGTAAATGTTCTTGTCATCCCAAATGAAGTAACGAAACATAGCGATTTGACACCGAATTATATGGAGCGAGAGTCGCTGGCGGAGGTAAATTTAACAGAAATAATGGCTGAGTATAATAAATAAGGGGGTACGGGCATGTTATTGGACCGAGTAACTTTAGAGGATATTGAGGTAAATTTAAAAGCAGAAGACTGGCGGGAAGCTATCCAAATGTCAGCGAGACTTTTACTAGAACGAGGCGCTATCAAAGAGAGTTATATTGATGGAATGATTCAAAGTGTAGAAAATAATGGACCATATATAGTGATCGCTAAACATATCGCGTTAGCGCACACACGACCAGAGTTTGGCGTCATTCACGGTGGCTTAACCTTTGCAACATTGGCTGATGGAGTGGCTTTTGGCAGCGACATGTTCGACCCAGTGAAACTAATTATTACCCTTGCGGCAACGGATTCAGAAAGTCATTTAGAAGTGTTGTCAGAGCTTGCAGAAGTACTCATGGATGAGGAAAAGGTAACCCGTTTAATCGAAGCAAATTCAAGCCAAGCATTTTATGATGAATTAACAAAAGAAGGATAATAATTTCACTAAAGAGGTGAAGAAATGGAAAATTATCTTTGTGTCGACATTGGTGGAACGAGTATTAAATACGCTAAATTTAATCAAGAAGGTAAACGGGTGGGGGAACTTAAGTCTTGTGTGACGCCTATAACTGGCGGAGCGAATCAAATCATGCCCGCGCTTATTCGGATTGTTGAACAAGAAAAAACGGATGTAGCGGGCGTCTGTGTGGCCTCTGCGGGCGTTGTGGATTCTGTGAAAGGCAAAATTATTTATGCTGGCTACACGATTCCCAAATACACAGGAACTGAAATAAAAGCAGAATTAGAGCACCGATTTAATCTTCCGTGCGCAGTGGAAAATGACGTAAATGCAGCCTGTCTTGGCGAGTTTTGGTTGGGTGGAGCACGGGGGTGTGGGAGCGTGCTCTGTTTGACAATTGGTACCGGAATCGGCGGAGCCATGTTACTAAATGACAAACTAATAAATGGATCGTCTTTTACAGCATGTGAAGTGGGCTATATGCACCTTTCACAAGGAAAATTTCAAGATGTGGCTTCAACAAAAGCATTGATTAAACAAGTAGCCTCGCGAAAAAATATCGAGGAAAATGCGTTAAATGGTCGTCAAGTCATGGAATGGGCCTATAGCGGAGATGCAGATGTGCTGGCTGAAATAGAGCAATGGATTGAGAATTTAGTAGAAGGTGTAGTAAACTTAATCTATATTTTCAACCCAGAAGTGATTGTGCTCGGTGGCGGATTAATGGAAGAAGAGTCATTCTTCAAACCGCGTCTAAAAGCGGCTATCTCAACCAAATTAATCTCGCCGATGTTCGATACAGCAGATATTACTTTCGCAAAGCTGGGAAATGAAGCTGGGATGATTGGCGCACTCTATCATTTCTTAAACCAGAAAGAGGCCGAAAAAGATGACGATTTTAAATGAAATCCAACAAAATTACAATCGATTACCGAATAAAGAAAAACAAATTGCGAAGTATATTTTAGAAAAAAGTGATGAACTCAAGAATATTAACATTAAAGAGCTAGCCGAAGAAACTGGTACGTCCATTTCGACGATAACGAGGTTTTGCCGTCATGTGCGTTGTGATAGTTTTGTTGATTTGAAAATGCGGGTTAACACAGCAGCCACAATGGTTCCGTCGCTTGGTTACGATGATCTTTTTGAAGAAGTTTATTCGTTTTATCATAAAGTGATTGATAACACGGTGAAGCTGATTGAGCCGGCCAAAATCCGCGAGGTTGTACAGTATATTCAAGAAGCCAAACGAGTCTATATTTGCGGCGTCGGGAGTTCTGGACTCACTGCCGTTGAAATGTCGCAGCGCCTTATTCGAATGGGGTTAAACGTCATCAGTGTCAATGATCCGCATATGATGATTATTACTAGCTCGATTACAACAAAAGAAGATTTTGTTATTGGCATTTCTAATTCAGGTAACACCCCAGAGCTAGTTACTGCACTAAAAAACGCTAAGAAAAACAAAAGTAAAGTCGCTACATTTACAAGTTTTGAAAATAGTGAAATGACCGAAATCAGCGACGTCACTATTCCGGTTTACAATACTTTATTCGTAAGTAAAAGGTATTTTGCTAATAGCCAGTTTTCGATTATGTATGTGATGGATATTATTTCCATGATGTTGCTACAAAATGAGTCTTACCGCGACAATATGGAAAAAACCATCAATACTGTTACCGATGAATTTCATTAAGAAAATAGATAGGACTGTGAAACTTTAGCAGCTCTATCTATTTTTTCACATTTAAACGACAGAATAAGCGTGTTTTTCTCTAGCATTTCTGCTAAAATAGTTTAAGAGACTTGCGGATAGCTAGATAATATATTAAGAAACCCCGAGATGTTCCGGAAAGGAAGGACCCAGATGCCTTTTTCACGTTTATTTGGAAAAAAAGAGAAGAATCAAATGGATGATATAGTAGAAGAAGGAGTACAACGCGTACAAGAACTTCCTATGGATAAAATTTTCCCGAACCAATTTCAACCACGGACAGTATTTGATCAAGATAAGATTGATGAACTTGCTCGAACTATCCGAATTCACGGTGTTATTCAGCCGATTGTGGTTAGAGAAATGGAACCGGATTATTATGAAATCATTGCAGGCGAGCGTCGTTTTCGTGCTGTGCTTTCTTTAGAAATGGAAAAAATTCCAGCAATTATTCAAAATTTAGATGATGAAGAAGTAGCAGCGATTGCTTTAATTGAAAACTTGCAACGTGAAGAATTGACGCCAATTGAGGAAGCGAAAGCATATCGGAGTTTACTAGACATGCAGGACGTGACACAAGAAGCCCTTGCGCAACGTGTCGGGAAAAGCCAGTCTGCCATCGCCAACAAAATGCGTCTTCTAAAACTGCCCGAAACTGTCCAAGAAGCGGTTCTTATCAAACAAATTTCAGAACGCCATGCTCGTTCGTTACTCGCATTAGAAACAGAAGAACAACAAGTCGCACTTTTAGCCGAAATAGCCGAGAATCACTGGAACGTCAAACAAACCGAAGCAAGGATTCAAGAAATTTTAGGCGTGAAAAAACAAGTAGCTACTAAAAAAACCAAACCAAAACGCCAAGCTATTAGTCGTGACGTGCGTATCGCTATGAACACGATTAAACAATCGGTTACAATGGTTAAAGATAACGGAATGGACCTAGATTTCACCGAAGAAGAGACAGATGATTTTTATCAAATTACCATTCAAATTCCTAAAAAGAAATAAGAGGTGTAGCAGTGAGGTTTTTGAAGATAATTGGACATGCAGTTGGTGTCATTAGTTGTTTGATGGTACTTCCATCTTTCGTAATAGCGATTACAAGTGCTATTTTAAGTTTTAATCCACTATATATTACCTACTTTTTCACCAGTCCTTATGCCCGAGCAGTTGCCGTATCAGAAGAGTCCGGCTGGGGAAGTGGATTTAACATTTTATTAGTTAATTACGGGGCATATCTCATCGCATTTGGCTATACTTTCTTTGCAATAGTGAAGATTTACAGTTGGTACCAAATAGCGAAAGAAGTTAAAAAATAGTTGTGAAACCTGCTTATTGAAGCGGGTTTTTTATTTTCAAAAAATAAAAACAACTCAATTTGAGTGGATTTGATTTATTTTGTAAAAACTAGAGAAAATAAGTGCAATTTTGAACAGAAAAAAGTACAATAGAATTAGGTAAAGTTGTAAAGGAGGGAGTGATTCACTCAACTCTGGGTGGAATCACGAAACGAATGGCAAAAATCATTTTTGTGAAAGACGAACAAAATGAGTTCCAAGCGTATGATTTCTTACAAAATTTAATTGTGGAAGAACCACTAATGGCCACTTTAGTATTTCAAGGCCTGTTACAACTAGAAACAGCAGAAACAAGAAAGCTTAGCACTGGTAAGCAAATTCTTCCCGATGTCCATTTAATCATCGGTAAAAGTCAAGCTTATTCACTGCAAACAACTCGAGTGGAAACAACTGTTGACCAACCGATTCAAGAGATGAAAGCACATTTTAAAGATAAAAATTGTCGTTTAATTTACTTCACTGCATTTAGTGGGGATGAAACCTATTATTGCTTCGTTAAAGGCTATTTTAAAGATAAAAACCCGTTCACGGATCAAATGAGCTCGTACCGCGAGGAAGTAAAACGTGTATTCTTGCGTCGAATTGAAGCAGAAACAAGCATTGGTAACGCAGATTACCAATTTGAAACACTGAAAAATAAAGCATTAGAAAATGAAGGTATTGCCCATTACTTAGAAAGTTTTTCGGCAAGCCTCGGTAAATATATATTTTCTAAACGAATGGAGAAAAAATGGTCGCAACTAGATTTAGCGTTGAAATCAGATTTATCTCCGGTCATTATTGGCCGTTTAGAAGCTGGAGATCCGGATTTAACTCTTAGAATGTATCAGAAAGTCTGCACAGTTCTAGGCGTTAAGGCAACATTCTCTGTGGATTGAAGATAGGAAAGTAATCAGCTTAGGTTGGTTGCTTTTTTTATTTTAAAATGTTTCACGTGAAACATTTCTAGTTTTAAGAATACCATTTTCACCATTTTTAAGCTTTCAAAATACGAATTTCAATTTATTTTTACTTTTTGTAAGACTAAATGAAAATCTTTTGGTAGAATAGAAGATAAAAGAACCGGAAATCTCGGTACAAAATAAGGGTTGGTGAAAAAGATTGAGCAAAGTGATTGCACTGGCAAACCAAAAAGGTGGGGTTGGTAAGACGACATCATCTGTGAATTTAAGCTCGAGCCTAGCTTTTTTAGGTAAGAAAGTGTTACTAGTTGATATTGACCCACAAGGTAACGCATCAAGTGGCGTTGGTGTTAATAAAGGTGAAATTGAACATTGTATTTATGATGTACTAGTTGATGATGTAGCCATTCAAGATGTGTTGCAAAAGACAGACTTGGATAATTTAAATGTTATTCCAGCTACAATTCAACTTGCAGGTGCAGAAGTAGAGCTAGTTCCAGCTATCTCTCGTGAAATTAGATTGAAAAAAGCAATCGACTCAATCCGTGATGATTATGACTATGTGATTATTGATTGTCCGCCATCACTTGGGCTTTTGACTTTAAACGCATTAACAGCAGCAGATTCTGTTTTAATTCCTGTTCAATGTGAATATTATGCGCTAGAAGGTTTAAGCCAGCTATTAAACACAATTAGAATCGTTCAAAAACATCTAAATGAGGATTTACAAATTGAAGGTGTTTTACTAACAATGCTTGATGCAAGAACAAATCTAGGCATTCAAGTAATAGAAGAAGTGAAAAAATACTTCCAAAACAAAGTATTTAATACTATTATTCCACGGAATGTACGTCTAAGTGAAGCGCCTAGTCATGGGAAACCGATTTTGTTATATGATGCAAAATCGAAAGGTGCTGAAGTTTATTTAGAATTAGCAAAGGAAGTGGTTGCACATGGCTAAAGGTCTAGGTAAAGGAATCAATGCACTATTTAATAATGTAGATACAAACGAAGAAACAGTTCAAAATATCGCGATAAAAGAAATCAAGCCAAACCCATATCAACCACGTAAAATCTTTGATGCAAAAGCAATCAATGAATTACGTGACTCTATTAAAATTCACGGTGTTTTGCAGCCAATAATTTTAAGAAATACTGATAAAGGATATGAAATTGTTGTTGGTGAACGCAGATACCGCGCAGCAAAAGAGGCTAAATTAAAAGAAATTCCAGCTGTTGTCCGCGATTTAACAGAAGAAGAGATGATGGAGCTTTCTGTTATTGAAAACTTGCAACGCGAAGATTTATCTCCGTTGGAAGAAGCGGAATCCTACCAGTTCCTTATGAAAAAATTGAGCTTAACACAAGCAAAATTAGCAGAACGAGTAGGGAAGAGTCGACCATATATTGCTAACTTTGTTCGTCTACTAACATTGCCAGAAGAAGTGCAAGTAATGTTGCGTGATGGTTCATTATCTGCCGGACATGGCCGCGTGTTATTAGGTTTAAAACTCAAGAAAAATATTATCCCAACTGCGAAAAAGGCTGTGGCGCAAGGATTAACAGTTCGCCAACTAGAAGATGTTGTGAACAATCTAAACGAAAATGTTTCACGTGAAACAATTAAGCCAGCTAGAGTTCCTATCTTTATCCGTGAAAGCGAAAGCCAATTACGTGATAAATTTGGTACGGCAGTTTCGATTAAACGTCGCGATAAAAAAGGTAAAATTGAAATTGAATTTTTATCTGATGATGATTTAGATCGTATTTTAGAGATTTTAGATATTCAGTTTGATGATGAATAGGTTGTGATGTTTATGGAAAAAAAGCATTTCGATTTAAACGATGTTGTGGAAATGAAAAAGCCGCATCCTTGTGGTACCAATCGTTTTAAGATTATACGCATGGGTATGGATATTCGGATTAAGTGCGAAGGTTGTGGTCATAGTGTGATGATTCCCCGACGCGAATTCGAACGAAAAGTGAAGAAAATTTTAGTTAAAGCTGAACAAGAATAAATAAAAATCGGCTACTTATTTCTAAAAATAAGTAGCTTTTTTCATGTGTCAAGGGTAATAAAATCCCATTTTTAGGTGGGGAAAGGGATGTTTTTTTAAAATATAAGCTTGACTTTTGAATCCGCCATACTTATAATTTGTCTGTAAGCGTAACCAAGAGGAGTGATTTAATTGCTTCGAGTCAAGAGAGTATTTAACAACAACACAATCTTGGTTCATGATTCAAATGGATTGGAAAAGATAGTGATTGGTAAAGGGATTTCTTTCAATAAACGAGTGGGAAATATCATTTCTGAAGAGGCTGTTGAAAAAACATTTATAGTTGATTCTCCAGAAATTACGGAAAGATTCGTCCAGCTTATCAAAGAAGTGCCCATAAATCATCTAGATTTAACGAATAAAATAATAAAAGATGCGGAGTCAGAGTTAAACGTTACTTTTGATGAATTAACTTATCTTGGTTTGGCGGATCATATTAATTATGCGATTAGTCGTTATAAAAGTGGTCACCAAATAAAAAATGCTTTGCTTCTTGAAATTAAAAAATTCTATCCAAAAGAATTCAACGCAGCTAAGAATTCCGTTAAAACCATTTCTTATTATGAAAATGTTAAGTTACTGGAAGATGAGGCAGGATTTATTGCACTTCATTTTGTTAACGGGCAGCAAGAAGGGATTATCAATAATACGCTTATAACGACAGAGGTGTTGAAGAAGGTATTACTGATTCTGGAAGATACTTTGTCCATAAAACTGGATGAAGAGTCACTGAATTATCTAAGGTTTATCACGCATTTAAGATTCTTTATAGAGCGAATTAATAGTGAAGGCGCACGGGAAAAAGAGGAGCCTGACATGATTGTGCAGGTGTTCAAACTGTATCCAAAAGCTTACGCGAGCGTCCAAATTATTAGCGACTATATTCAAGAAACGTTGAATTGTACGGTTTATGCAGAAGAGTTAATGTATTTAACGCTACATGTTCAGCGCCTAATTAAATAATAGGGAATGTAACTGAGCAATCAGGCAGTACCCAAATAGGAGGACAATTCCTCTTGTTTGAGTACTGCCTTTTTTATATCCAAAACACAAAAAGGAGTTGGAATAGGATGGGGAAGTATCAAGCGTTGTCTAAATTCATACTGGAAAATGTTGGAGGAAAAGAGAACGTTCTAAGTGTGACGCATTGTATGACGAGATTAAGATTTAAGTTGAAGGATGATTCAAAGGTCAATGAAGATATACTGAAAAAGTCTTCAGAGATTATGACGGCTCAATTTGCTGGGGGTAGATTTCAAGTTGTTATCGGGACCCATGTTTCGGATGTCTACAATGAAATCCAAGGTGTGACTGGCGCAGACAAGACAGAGGAAGCGGAAGTTAAAAAGACTGGTTTGAATCGATTGATTGAAATTATTACAAAAGTAATCACGCCTGTGCTTGGGATTTTAACAGCTTCAGGTTTATTGCAGGGGATTCTTGCTTTATTAACTATTACCAAAGTCATTGATGTCAACGATGGCGGCTACATTGTTCTCCATGCTATGGGGCAAGCAGTGTTTTACTTTTTACCTGTTGTTTTAGGCTACACGAGTGCAAAAGCGTTTAATTTGAATCCTTATGTAGGGATGATGCTTGGGGCAACGCTCGTAATACCTGAACTAATGACAAATCTTGTAACAGACAAAGCGCTTTATACATTGTTTGATGGGACGATGTTTTCAACGCCGGTATATAATACGTTTTTTGGAATACCAATTCTGTTCCCACCAAATGGTTACCAGTACACAGTTATACCAGTAATTTTTATCACTTTTTTAGGTGCGAAGGTAGAAAAAATATTGAAAAAAATTGTACCTCCTTTGTTGGCGCATAATTTAAATAGCTTTTTAACAATACTTATTACGTTTCCGTTAGCAATTCTAATTATTGGGCCAGTTACAAATGTACTTAGCTCGCTTATTTCAGCTGGGGTTTCTGGACTTTATGAGGTTTCACCGGTTATTACATCGGTAGTTGTTGGGCTACTTTATCAACCGTTAGTAATATTTGGGTTACACTGGCCAATGAGTGCAATTGGGATTAACAACTTGGCGCAGTATGGAGTGGACTATATTTTCCCAATGTCATTTACAGCAAGTTTTGCCCAAACGGCAGTGGTGCTTGCGGTTTACTTGAAAACTCGTTCTAGAAATCAAAAAGCACTTGCGATACCTGCGATGATATCGGGGATGTTCTGTATCATCGAGCCGGCAATATATGGATTCAGTTTGCCCGTGAAAAAACGGTTTGCATTCTCTATGATTGGGGGAGCTGTCGGATCATTAATTATCTCGATTTTCTCCGTAAAAATGTATGCTTTTGCTTTTGGGGTTCTCGGATTTGTATCGTTTATTAATCCAGCAAACAGTAGTCTGGGCGGGCTATATGTAGCGATTTTTGCAACTATTGTAACGATGGCGGTTTCCTTCTCGCTAACATTCTTTACGTTTAAATCTAGTGAGGATGTAGTGGACGAAGAGACTAAACCTTTAATTAAGCAACAAGAAGTTTTAGCGCCAATTGCTGGCACGATGCAGCCAATTTCATCCTCAGCAGACGAGACATTCGCTTCCAAAACGATGGGTGAAGGGGTTGTTATTTTCCCAACAGGAAGTAAAGTGGTTGCTCCTGCAGCCGGTGTTGTTACTACGGTGTTCCCGGGAGGACATGCGCTTGGAATTACTACGGAAAATGGAACGGAAATTTTAATTCATATTGGAATTGATACGGTGGAGTTGAACGGGGAAGGTTTTGATGTGCAAGTGGAAGTGGGGTCAAAGGTGAAACAAGGGCAGACACTTGTAAATGTGGACTTTGAAGCAATTGAAAACAAAGGTTATAAATCCGAAGTATTAGTCGTTATTTTAAACACAGATGACTTTTTAGATATCATTTCTGAAGAAAAAACAACTGTGAAACAAGGCGGGAAAATGCTGACGTTAATACCTTTTAACGGAAAAGCTACTAATGATATGGAGGTTTCGTATTGATGAAAACAAGGGTTTTTGGAGTTTTAGCGGGTGGAGCACTCGGCGATGCAATGGGAATGCCGACAGAATGTTGGTCGCAGGAAAAGATAAGAGCCATTTATCCTAATGGGGTTGAAACGCTCTTGCCTTCCGACGAAAGTGATGCATTTGGAAGAAAACTGGCGGCTGGGTCGATTACAGATGATACGATAAATGTGTTGATGATTGCTGAAATGATTAAAAAAAATAATGGGCAAATACGCGTGGAAGACTATGTCGCGGAATTAGTCGAATGGAACGCTAATTCAGGTGTTTCGGAGTTCGTCTCAGGTCCTTCCACACTTAGAGCATTGAAACAAATCTCAGAAGGCGTGCCGATTACCAAAACAGGTATTTCGGGCACAACAAATGGAGCATCGATGAAAATAGCGCCAATCGGCATAATAGCTAATTATGAAGATATGGAAGACTTGGTTTCCAAAGTGCATCAAATTTGCCTGCCTACACATAATGCCAAAATTGCTATTCAGGGCGCAAGTGCTGTCGCGGCTGCAATTAGTTATGTGGTTCGAGGTGGGAACATAGTGGATAAAATATGGGAATTAGCTTACGAAGCAATTGAGGTTGCTAGTAATTACGGATATGATTTCCCTTCAGCGTCGTTAAAATTTAGAATGGACAAGGCTCGCGAAATTATTGGAGAGGAAACAGGACCAGCGACTGCACTGAAAAGACTATATGAAGAAATCGGCTCAGGAATGGAAACAATTGAAACTATTCCCTGCGCATTCGCTATTGTTGAATTAGCAAAAGGTGACCCAGTAGAAGCGGCCAAATTGAGTGCATGCATTGGTTGGGATACCGATACAATTGGAGCTATCAGTGCGGGGATTTGCGGTGGAATGTCCCCCACAATACCGGAAAATTATATCGAAATGATTGAGCGAGTAAATAACATTAATCTCACGCAAGTTAGTGAAGATTTATATATACATGTTCTTTAAATGATAAAAAGCAATCTCTCCTAAGAGATTGCTTTTTATAAGCCTTTTAGTTGAAGTTTGTCTCTCCCTTCTTTAAAATATAAATAGTATCATTTAATAATTATTATAAATAAAAATGATATAGAATTGTTATGGAGGTATATACATATGACAGATAGAAAAAATTTAACGACGAATCAAGGTGTGCCAGTTGGTGATAACCAAAATTCAATGACAGCGGGACGTAAAGGACCTACTTTGATAGAAGATTATGTGCTTATTGAGAAATTGGCGCATTTTGATAGAGAACGAGTTCCTGAGAGGGTTGTACATGCTCGTGGTGCTGGTGCGCACGGGAAATTTGTTACTAAAAAAAGCATGAAAAAATATACAATGGCTAAATTTTTGCAAGAAGAAGGAACGGAAACTGAGGTTTTTGCTCGTTTTTCAACAGTAATTCATGGGCAACATTCTCCAGAAAC
Source organism: Listeria monocytogenes (assembly GCF_900187225.1). GTDB lineage: Bacteria > Bacillota > Bacilli > Lactobacillales > Listeriaceae > Listeria > Listeria monocytogenes. Next base: position 2,792,982 of record NZ_LT906436.1, on the reverse strand, counting down.
ATTACGTGATCCACGCGGTTTCTCCGTTAAGTTTTATACGGAAGAGGGAAATTATGACTTTGTCGGAAATAATTTGCCAGTATTCTTCATTCGTGATGCGATTAAGTTTCCAGATGTTATTCATTCCTTGAAGCCTGACCCGCGCACAAATATTCAAGATGGCAATCGTTACTGGGATTTCTTTAGCCTTACACCGGAAGCTACGACGATGATTATGTACTTATTCAGTGATGAAGGAACGCCGGCTTCTTACCGCGAAATCCGGGGCTCTAGTGTTCATGCGTTCAAATGGATTAACGAAGAAGGCAAAACAGTTTATGTAAAATTGCGCTGGGTTCCAAAAGCAGGAATAGTGAACCTTTCGACGGAGCAAGCTTCTCAAATTCAAGCAAAAGAATTTAACCATGCAAGTCGTGATTTGTACGAAGCAATTGAAAATGGAGACTATCCTGAATGGGATTTATATGTGCAAGTGTTGGATCCGAAAGACTTAGATAGCTTTGATTTCAATCCATTAGATGCTACAAAAGATTGGTTTGAAGATGTATTCCCTTATGAACACGTAGGAACAATGACGCTTGACCGCAACCCAGATAATATTTTTGCGGAGACAGAATCGGTTGGTTTTAATCCTGGGGTACTTGTACGTGGGATGCTTCCTTCTGAAGACCGTTTGTTGCAAGGTCGTTTATTCTCTTACTCAGATACGCAAAGACATCGTGTAGGGCCGAACTACTTACAACTCCCAATTAACAGCCCGAAAGCGCCTGTCGCGAACAACCAACGTGACGGTCATATGCCGTTTAAACAACAAACAAGTTCGATTAATTATGAGCCAAATAGTTATGATACGGAACCAAAAGAAAATCCAGCGTTTATCGAACCAGAGCAAGAAATCCGTGGTGATATTTCTGGGCGCCTGATTGCTGAAAAACCAAATAACTTTGGCCATGCAAAAGAAGTATGGGATCGTTATTCAGATGCAGAACGTGCTGCACTCGTGAAAAACATTGTCGATGATTGGTCACAAGTACGTGAGGATATTAAAATCCGCAACTTACGTAATTTCTATCAAGTAGATCCGGAATTCGCTAGTCGAGTGGCTGCGGGAACTGGTATTAATCTTGAAGAACATGTAACTGATTTAAAATAAGTGAAAGCGAAAATCCTTTTTAGGGTTTTCGCTTTTTTATGTTTCACGTGAAACTTTTTGGGCTAGAAGGTTGGAGTAAAGGCATTTTTAACGATATTGCTTTTTATCGAAATACTTGCTACTATTTCTGGAAGACTTGTCGTTATCAGGTGATAGGCTTATAATCAAGATGAAATAGCTTAAATTAATTGTCGTGAGGAGTGGAGCTGCGTGAGTGCTTCAAAATTATCATTACCTAGATGGAAACAAATAGTTCATATGCTTTATTTAAAGATGGAGTTTATTAGTGGTGGAGAATTAGGGGAAGCTTTAGCTGTTAACCCTCGGACAATTAGAAATGATATTAAAGTAATTAATCAAATACTGACGATAGGCGGAAACAGAATCGAATCACTTCCTGGTGTAGGATATCGTCTGGTCATTGGTGATGAAAAAGCGCTGCGTGAAGCTCTTTTGGATGATTCGGTGGGAAGAGCTAATATGAATATCGTGCCGATGTTTGCAGAGGATAGAGCAGATTATATTATTCGATATTTATTACTTAAAAATGACTATGTAAAGCTGGAGACGTTGTCAGAAGAGCTTTTTGTTAGTAAGTCTACGATAAACTTGGATATTTTAGAAGTGAAACGAAAACTCAAAGAAAATGAGTTGAAAGTGGAAAAACGAGCTGGCTATGGAATTAGAATTACTGGCGCAGAACTTGCTATCCGATTTTGCTTTTCAAGGTATTTGTTAGTGGAATCTACAAGCCCGCTTATTACAGAAACGGAAATAAATTTTTTTGGAGAAGTTAATTTGGAAATGATGGAGCAGATTGTCGTTTCTAATATAGCGAAATATAATATTCACATGACGGACATTTCAGTTAAAAATTTGATTATTCATATCGCAATTGCTGTATGTCGTGTAAAAGATAATTGTTATGTACCTGCAACAGATTTGGAGGATATTGAATTTAGTATGCCGGAACTAAGGGCGGCTCAAGGTATTATAAAAGAAATAGATCTTTCAGAAGGAATTCGTTTCCCGGAAAGTGAGACTGCCTATCTGCTGCTACACCTTAGTTCGAAAAACAGAAAAAGTGACTTTAATAATTACCGAGAATATATCATCGTGGATAAGATGTTAGCGAAGATTAAAGAGCTGTATGGTTATGATTTTAAGCAGGATCAGAAAATGATTTCAAATATCGCATTGCATTTAAAGCCAGCTATTAACAGAATTAAATTTAATATGAATATACAAAACCCGTATTTAAAAAATCTAAAAGCTAATTATCCACTAGCTTTTGAATTAGGGTTGGTTGCTAAAGAAGTCCTTGAGCAGGAGTTAAAAACAAATGTGGACGAAGCGGAAGTAGGGTATTTGGCTATTCACTTTTTATATGGTTTAGATAAAGAAATAGAGTCTGAGAAGCAAAAAGTGTTAATTGTTTGCGCTTCTGGTTTAGGGACGTCACAACTTTTGGAATCTAAAGTACGAAAAGAGTTTGAGAATACGCTTGAAATAGTCGGAGTGTACTCATTTAAAGAATATGAGCAGAGTGGAACGATGTGTGATTTTGTTATCTCTACAGTACCACTGCGAATGAAATTGCACCCATTTATTCAAGTGTCACCATTTTTGACAAAGGCGGATATTCGTAATATTACTGCTTTGATGAAGCAAGATGAGACGAAGAACCAATTTGAAGTGGACAAGGTTTTTAAGGAATCGTTATTCTTAATTAGTGATAAAAAGGATAAAGAGCAAGTTCTCGTAAATTTAGCGAGTCTTTTGCTGGAAAATAATATTGTTGGCGAGGACTATTTACCGTCACTTTTTGAGCGCGAAGAAATTGTACCGACTTATTTAGGTAATGGACTTGCGGCACCGCACCCAATTGAGGCAAACGTCCAGGAAACAGCTATTGGAGTATGTATTTGTGTTGGCGGAGGGGTAAAATGGAATGAGGAAGATCAGGCGCAAGTAATTTTCATGTTAGCGGTAAAAAACAAGCAACAACAGCAGCTTGCGACGGTGTATGAGCTTATTAGCAATTTAGTAGAAAGTCCAAAAGCAATGGGAGAGCTAAAACGTGTGACAAGTTTTGAAGAATTTATGCGTGTGCTACAAACGTTATAACTAAAAGGTTCGTTAGACTTTTTTAGAGAGAAAAGTTAACGGGCCTTTTTTTATTTCCGCATGTAAAATACAGATGCGGAAAAAGACTAGATTTATTTAACAAAAAGAAAGCGCTACACTTATTGTAATATCAAAGGAGGTATAAAAAATTGAAAAAGTTCATCGAGAAATTAAGTTGGTTATCGCAGAAGCTTGGAAATCAAATTCATTTAAAGTCTATGCGTGATGCATTTGCTACTATTTTACCTTTTATTATGTTAGCAGGATTCATGGTTTTAATTAATAACGTTATTATTAAGCCGGATGGTTTTATGTCGGCGATTATCAGTTCCGAAACACTTACGACTTGGCAAGGGCTAGGTAACAGTATTGTAAACGGGACTTTAGGGATTATTACTATTTTAATTGGGGCATCGGTTGCTTACTTTTTAGCACAAAATCGGAAGTTTGAAAATCCGTTTGCACCGGCATTAATGACCATTGCACTGATTGTTATTTTTATCCCAGCTGTGACAGAAATTGTGCCGATTGGTGCAGAGAAATCTGTGGAAGTTGCTGGAGTATTGCCAATAGCCTTGATGGGTTCAGCGGGAATGTTCGTTGGGATTGTAACAGCACTACTTGCAACGGAAGTGTTCATTCGTCTTTCTAAGAGTGAGAAAATGAAGATTCATATTTCTGGGGATAGCGTACCTCCAGCAGTAATTAAATCGTTCAATGTGCTTATTCCGACAATGTTAACAATACTTATTTTTGCATTTATTTCATTCTTAGTAGTGACATTATTCAGCTTGAATTTGTATTCCTTAATTAGCGCGATTATTCAGGAGCCATTAACGTTCCTAGTTACAAGCGTTCCAGGTTTCCTAACGTTAATGACGATTTCACAAATGCTTTATTCTATTGGTATTGCTGGAAGTGGGATTTTAGGGCCAATTATGGACCCAGTTCTTTTGGCAAATATGCAAGAAAATATGACAGCATTTGCGAATCATACAGAGATTCCACATATTATTAATACTACTTTCCGTGATGTTTTTGGCGTTATGGGTGGTGGCGGAAATACCATTGCGTTATTATTAGCAATATTTATTTGGTCAAAACGAAAAGATTATCGCGAAATAGCTACTTTATCGGCAGCTCCTGGTCTATTTAACATTAATGAACCAGTAGTATTTGGGCTTCCGATTGTTTATAACTTGAGTTTAATGATTCCGTTCATTATTTCAACTCCGCTTTGTTTATGTTTAGCATACTTTGCGACGAAACTGCATATGATTTCAGAGGTAGTCGTAATGGTTCCGTGGACGACACCAGTTGTTGCTTCCGGCTTCCTTGCAACAGGTGGGGACTGGCGCGCTGCAGTATTCCAAATTTTCTTGATTGGCGTCTGCGTACTTCTTTACCTACCATTCTTAAAAGCCAATGACCGAATTAAAGCCTAATTGGAGGAATTTTTTATGAAAAATATTATGTTGATGTGTAATGCGGGAATGTCTACAAGTGTTTTAGTAAGGAAAATGGAACGTGTTGTAGAAGAACGTAATTTAGAATTGACTATCTGGGCTATTTCAGAAACGGATTTCGAAAAAAATTGGCGTAAAGCTGATGCGATTTTACTTGGACCGCAAGTAAATTATATGAAAGATAAAGTAATAGACACAGTTGGTGATAATGTATCGGTGGCAGTTATTGATATCGTTGATTATGGCCGTATGAATGGTGAAAAAGTATTAGATTTAGCAATTAGTTTACTATAAAAATCCTAGTTTTTTAGCAAGGAGGAGAAAAAATGGCGATTTATTTGGATAAGACTAAATCTGTTTCAGAGCGCGTAGAAGACTTGCTTTCCAAAATGACTCTGGCGGAAAAATGTGGTCAATTAAACCAGCGCATGTACGGCTGGGAAGCTTTCTTGCGCGAAGAGGAAACATTTCAACTCACGGAAAAGTTTAAAGATGAAGTAGCTCGTTTTGAAGGTATAGGCGCTTTATACGGTCTGTTCCGCGCTGATCCATGGTCTAAAATGAATAAGGACACAGGTGTAAGTCGGAAAAATGCCGGCAAAGTTGCTAATAAAATTCAACGCTATGTGATAGAAAATACGCGCCTAGGGATTCCTGTATTATTAGCTGAGGAAGTTCCGCACGGTCACCAAGCGTTAGATAGCGAATCTTATCCTGTGAATTTAGCTCGTGCTGCTTCTTTTCATCCAGAGTTGCAAAAACAGGTCGCAAGTGCGATTACAGAAGAAATTTCCGAAAAGGGAATTCATCTAGCACTTGCTTCAGCATTAGATATACTTCGAGACCCGAGATGGGGGCGCGCTGAAGAGTGTTACGGTGAAGATCCATATCTTGCAGCGGAATTAACAGCGGCGATTACGGAAGGTTTTCAAGCGAGCGGGAAAATTGCTGTTATTTTAAAACATTTTGCAGCACAAGGCGAGCCGATTGGTGGGCATAATTCTGGACCAGTTTCTATTGGTGTAAGGGAACTTAGAGAGATTTTCTTGGATCCAATGCGTGCTGGAATTAGAAGTGGCGCTCTTGGCGTTATGGCAGCTTACAATGAGATTGACGGGGTTCCATGTCACGCGAACAAAGAGCTTTTAACAACTATTTTGCGAGAAGAAATGGGTTTTTCCGGGATTGTCATGGCAGATGGCTGTGCCCTTGACAGATTATTAAAACTAAATCCTGATCCCAAAAAAGCCGCGAAAATGGCTCTTGAAGCCGGTGTGGATTTGAGTTTGTGGGATGAAGTGTTTCCATTTCTTGAAGAAAGCGTGGAAAAAGGAATCCTTGATGAAAAGATTGTTGATGACGCTGTAAGTCGAGTGCTCCAAGTGAAATTCCAATTAGGTCTATTTGAACAACCATTTGTGGAAGAAGACATTCAAGAACCGAAGTCTGATTGGAGACAACTAAATTTACAAGCTGCTAGAGAGGGTATTTGTCTTTTGAAAAACGACTTCGAAACATTACCTTTAGTGGGCGAACCAAAAAAAATAGCTGTTGTAGGTCCTAGCATAGATTCGCTTTATAATCAGCTTGGAGACTACACGGCTCCGCAAAATGAATCAGAATGTGTCACTGTTTTAGAAGGGATAAAAAATCTGCTCCCTAAAAATTGGGAAGTCCTTTCTGAAAAAGGTACTGAAATTCGTGAAGAGCTTCCGGACGGTATTCAAAGAGCAGAAGTGGTTGCTAAAGAGGCAGATGCCATTGTTATGGTGCTCGGCGGTTCAAGCGCGCGGAATTTTGACATGGAATTTTTAAATAATGGCGCGGTAAGCTCTAAAGGCCCGAACATGGATGCAGGTGAAAATGTCGATGTTTCTGATATCACCCTTCCACAACCGCAACTAGATTTATTTTATGCAATGAAACGTACCGGAAAGCCAGTAATTGTTGTAATGATTCAAGGCAGACCAATCGCTATTCCTGAAATCAGTTTGGCAGCAGATGCAATTCTTACAGCTTGGTATCCAGGAAGTGTTGGTGGAACTGCGATTGCTGAGGTTCTTTTCGGTCATTACAATCCTTCAGGTAAATTACCAGTCAGCATACCAAGATCCTCCGGGCAAATTCCTATTTACTATAATCAAAAGGCAGTGGAGTATAAAGAAGACTACTTTGATTTAACTGGTAAGCCGCTCTATCCATTTGGTTATGGTTTGAGTTATAGCGCTTTTGAATATCAAGATTTACAGATAAAACAAGAATCTATAAAAATAGCAGAACTTCTTGGCGGGCAATCTGTAGAGGTGACAGTAAACGTGAAAAACATCTCTAATGTAGCTGGTGAAGAAGTCGTGCAACTTTATATTCATGATATGGAAGCAAGCATTACTAGAAGAAAAAAAGAATTAAAAGCGTTTAAAAAGGTTCGTATTGCAGCGAATCAAACAACTACAGTGACATTTAAGTTAGATAAATCAAGTTTTGAAATATGGTCAATTAACAATAAATATGAGGTGGAGCCCGGTGGTATAGAAATTTTCGTTGGTGGGAGTTCTGATACTAAATTAACAGGGCGAGTTTCAATCATAGGAGGCTAGCGAAAATGGAAGGAATGGAACTCGCATCATTTCAAATAATTAGTTCTGTTGGCGCCGCAAGAAGTTGCATTATTGAGGCGATGAAATTGGGAAGACAAAGAGATTTCACAGAAGCATATAAAAAAATTGATGAGGCTAATGAATTTCTTAGCGAAGGTCATAAAAATCATGTGCAGCTAATTCAAAAAGAGGCAGATGGTGGAGACGTACAAATTTCTATCCTCTTCATGCACGCGGAAGATCAATTTATGACAACATATACATTACGCGATGTAGCTTATGAGATGATTGCTATTTGGAAAGAAATGAAATAATTAAAAACGGAAATCCTTTGCTGATTAAAGGGTTTTCGTTTTTTGGTGGGTGGCTTTTTGTTTGAAAAACCTTTATAATATACGTTAGTGAAAAAATGTCTATTTGATGGGCATTTTCAAAATGAAGTTAACGAAAAGGAGTTTATATATAATGGCACTTACAGCTGGTATTGTCGGGCTTCCTAATGTTGGGAAATCGACACTTTTTAATGCAATCACAAAAGCAGGAGCAGAGGCTGCGAATTATCCGTTTGCGACGATTGACCCGAACGTAGGAATTGTTGAAGTTCCTGACCACAGACTAAACAAACTAACGGAACTTGTTAAACCGAAAAAAACTGTTCCAACTACTTTTGAATTTACAGATATCGCCGGAATTGTAAAAGGTGCTAGTAAAGGGGAAGGACTTGGAAACAAATTCTTATCCCATATTCGTCAAGTGGATGCGATTTGTCATGTAACTCGTTGTTTTGACGACGAAAACATTACCCATGTAGAAGGCCGAGTAGACCCACTAGACGATATTTCTACAATTAACTTAGAACTTATCTTAGCGGATTTAGAAACAGTAGAGAAGCGTATTGGGCGCGTTGAGAAGCTGTCTAAACAAAAAGATAAAGATGCTGTGGCTGAATATAACGTTTTAGTTAAACTACGTGAAGCATTCGAAAATGACAAACCAGCTCGTGCGATTGAATTTAACGAAGAAGAAGAGAAAATCGTTCGCAACCTTTTCTTACTTACAAGAAAACCAGTTTTATATGTAGCAAATGTAAGTGAAGAAGATGTTTCTAGTCCGGACGATAACAAATATGTACAACAAGTACGCGAATTCGCTGCGAGTGAGAACTCTGAAGTTATCGTAGTATGTGCTCGCGCTGAGGAAGAAATTGCTGAACTTGAAGACGAAGATAAGCTAGAGTTTTTAGAAGCGCTAGGAATTGAAGAATCTGGTTTAGACCAATTGATTCGTTCTGCGTATACATTGCTTGGCTTAGCGACTTACTTCACAGCAGGCGTTCAAGAAGTTCGTGCTTGGACTTTCATCAAAGGAATGAAAGCTCCACAATGTGCCGGAATCATTCATACTGATTTCGAACGTGGATTCATTCGTGCTGAAGTTGTTGCATATGATGCCTTACTTGAATATGGCTCAGAGCAAGCAGCAAAAGAAGCAGGTAAAGTACGCTTGGAAGGTAAAGAATACGAAATGAAAGATGGAGATGTTGTTCATTTCCGCTTTAACGTTTAATATGTTTCACGTGAAACAATCTTTTGACGAGTAAGTGTGTCAAAAGATTGTTTTTTTTTAGTTGATTCACAAAATCTGCATTAATGATATACTTCAAAATAGTATCAAGCTAGTGTTTGAACGGATTTAAATTGTGAATATACTAAGTGAAGCGATTTTGTCAATATATATACAGGATTGTTTAGATTCTACGCGCTAATTAATTCACAAAATATACAATTTGTGTAGAGTAGAATAATGCTATAATTAACTATAAATTTTATTATAGGAGTGTTTTTTTGATACAGTTAATGGTTATAGCATTTTTTGTTGTTCTTCTAGTAATTATGCCAAAGAATAACAAAGAGGAAAGAAAAGCAGCGCATTTATTAATTGATAAATATGGTATTCAAGTTGCAAAGAAGAATAATCCGGTTCGTCAAATGGCATTATTGGAAGTAGCACTAGGTATTTCTACTTATAGAGGTAGCCGTAAGAAAACCTTTATTTTTATTGGCGGGTTTTTTGTAATCGCCTTTATTTTAGGTTATCTAACGTACTTTTTTGGAATAAACCGAAATATCACAGCTACAATTATTGTAGGTATTATTTTAACTTTATTTTTAATTGCCGGAACAATAATAATGTTTGTAATAGCGATTCGCCAAGCATCTTCATTACGTACAGATGCATGGGCTAAAATCCTAACCACAATTGATCCTCAGTTTCCAGTTGAATTCCTTAATGAAAAGAAATGGCAAAAAGCCTTCCTTGCTCAAATGGAAAGTATGAACGAACAATTAGCTTAATCAGAGAAGTATTAGACTTTTAGGAGTTTAATACTTTTTTATTCCCCGGGAAATATAAATCGTAGGTCAAGTTATATAAAATATATAGTATCTTTATATTGTGATGACATTTAAATAAAATTGGCACCTTTTCAAGATAGAAAAGGTGCCAATTTTTTGTTAGCGATTATTTCTAGTAGCTATTTTTATACAAAGCAAGGCAATTAGAAGTAATACTAGGCAGAATGAGGGAAATACAAGCATTGATCCCGAATGCAAAACGCCAATGAAGAAAGTACAAAGACTGACAATTACATAATAACCTAAGCTTAAAAAGGCACCAGCTGTACCGGCAACTTCTTGAAATTTCACTAGTGCTAGACTTAAGCAATTTGGTAAAGCCATGCCGATTCCTGCCAAGATAATAGAGATGAAAAGAATATACAATATAACTTGGTTCGTTAGCGGAAAAATCGCGACCACGCTAAGAGCTAATGTGCCGATAATGGCTAATAAAATACCTTCTTTAATGATTTTATGAGGTGAATTCTGCTTTAAGCGCCAGTTCGATAGCCAAGCTCCTAAAATAGTTGCCGTAGCCACTGCGCACCCCATGAAGCCATACTGACTCTGATTAAAATGAAACCTCTCAATAAAAATAGTAGGAGCTTCAGAGTAGTAACTAAACAATATTCCATTAAAAATACCAATTAGCGCTCCAAAAGCAATTGTATAGCGGTCAAATATCATTTTTTTACCAGTTACGACGATTTTCTGCACACTAAAGGAGGTAGCGTTCACTGTTTTTGTTTCTGGTAGTCGTTTTAAACTCCAGAACAGCAATATCATTCCCATAACTACTAAAAATAAAAATACCACGCGAAAGCCGTAATATTGTCCGATAAACCCACCAATTAATGGCCCGATTGCTGGTGAAAATGCCAAAGCGGCAGATATTTTTGAAAATAAATGGTGGCGATCATTTCCGTGATAGTTGTCACGCAAAATGGTCTGTGTTGTAACAGAACCTGTACTTGCGCCGAATGCTTGAACAAACCGTCCGATAAAAAGCATTGTAATATTATTTGAAAAAAGGCAGACGAAGCAACCAAGAATATAGATGAATATCCCAAAGTTCATCGCTTTTCGTCGACCTAAAAAATCGGAACTAACGCCCCAAAAGAAGACACCAACTGCAAAAGCAAGAAAGTAAATGCTTAAAGTCATTTGAGCCAGGTTTAACGATACCCCATAGCCCTTAGCAATTTCGGTTAAAGAAGGTGTATAAATAGTTTCACTAATTTGTGGAAATCCCACAAGGCAAACAAGTAATGCCAAATTGATTTTCTTTGTTTCGATGTTTTTTTCCATAAAAAACTCTCCTGAATAATTTATTTATCTGGGAAAAAAACATCCTTCACAGGGAAATGGTGGGACCATGATTTTTATACGCTCGTAAAAATTCATGTAGTCACCCCTTTCTATTTTAAACGGAGAGGGTTCCGTTTTTTCGTTAAAGTTTATTGTAGTATATATGGGCGGAAAGATAAAGTGTTGGTGGACGATTGAATAAGTATACAATGATATTTACATGATTTCAGCATTTAAGTGAACAAGTTCAAATAAATGTAGTTAAAGTTAAGCTAGTATATGAAACTTTTGTGACTATCAAGCTTGATGCTGAATAGAAACATGTATAAAGAGCTGTCTAGCTCTTTTTTTATTCTGAAAATGAAGTTTTTGTAACACGATATGTGTAGAAAATGCACTAAGACACTATAACTTTAGCCGTTTAGGATAAGAATTGAGTCGTTCATTACATTTTTGGTTATACGTTACTTTTTTGTGTTACATTAGGAATAGTTAGAATATTATAAAAGTAAAAATTTGGAGGTTTCATAGGGAGGATATATTCTAACCTATTTATTTGGTTATGCAATATAAATATTAATTGGAAAGAGGAGGAGAATACAATGAAGAAAAAAGTGATTTTTTCTGAGACAACAACAGGAAAAAAACCTCTATTAAAAGCAGATCGAATCATTTACATTGAAGGCGGCGAAATAGGATGAAAATTGTTAGTATTTCTTTAGTAAATAGCCTATTAATACTCTTAGTGGTGCTTATTCATAAAATTTTCTTTAGAGTTTTATTGCTTGGATATGAAAACTTGTTTATCTATTGGGGCTCCTTTGTTTTAATCTATTTTATTTTAAATTTAATTACAAATAAGATACTGTTACCTAAGGGGAAATAATCGAAAATAGTTAAGGTTAGAATGGTTTTAACAAAACCCATTGACAGCGATTTCATATGGTGGTACTATATCCATGAGGCTTGTTACCGGTAATGCGGGCAATACCAGATATTAGTTTTTTGGCTGATATGTGTGGTATTGCTCTTTTTATTTTGCTTCAAATAGGTGGTGATTTGTTTGAGAATTGAGAGGATTTTAAATAATAATATTGTGAGTGCGATTAGCGAGGATGCGCAGGAGTTGCTGATTTTGGGAAAGGGGCTTGGCTTTAATTCTAAAGTTGGTGATCCAATTAATGAATCGAAAATCGAAAAAGTTTTTGAGTTGAAAGATGATACAATGGATAAGTTTAAAATGATTGTAAATGAAATTCCAATACAATTTTTAGAAGTAACTGATGATATTGTGAAGTTATTCAAAATGAAAACAGCGAAAGATATTAGTGATGTCATCTATATTTCTCTTTCGGATCATCTGTACTTTGCCACGCAACGATTGCAAGAAAATGTGGTTATCGAAAATCCACTCTCGTGGGAAGTGAAACGCTTTTATCAGGAAGAATATGCAGTGGCCAAAGAGGCTGCTAAAATGGTGGAAAGTAAGCTTGAAATAGAGCTGCCCGATGCTGAAATTTCTAATATAGCGCTACATTTTGTTAATGCGGAAGTAGATAGTGATATGAACGACGTCACACACATTATGCAGTTAATTCAAGAAATTATCTCTATTATTAAATATCATTTTAACATCGAATTTGATGAAGAAAGTACGAATTATTATCGTTTTATGACCCATCTGAAGTTTTTCTGTCAACGCGTAATTATTGGCGAGACAATTGACGAAATGGATGAATTTCTTTATCAAACGGTGAAGAAAAGTAGAGGCGTTATTTTCGACTGTATTGATAAAATTGGCGTGTTTTTGGAAAAGAATTATCAATTTACGATGAGTCATTCGGAACAGTTTTATCTCGCACTTCATATTGAACGGCTTTTAAAAAGAAAAAATAACCAATAGGCTTGTTACCGCGATTTGCGGGCAATACCTGGATGATTGTATGCTTTTTTAGGTGCATTTCATTCAGGTTTTTCTATTATATTTAGGAGGATTAGCATGGACTACAATCAGTTAGCAAAAGAAATTTTACAAGCAGTCGGTGGAAAAAATAATGTAAATGAAGTTTATCACTGCATTACCAGACTACGGTTTCAATTAAAAGATCAATCGAAAGTAAATGAAAAACAATTAAAAGGTTTGGATAAAGTGATGGGGACGAACGTTGCGGGGAATCAATTCCAAGTAATTATCGGAAATGACGTACCCAAAGTGTTTGACGCATTAGCAGCAGAAAATCCTGCTTGGAAAAACAAAGAAACGACGAATAAAACGACCCGGCAAAAAGGAATCAAAGGATTTTTCTCAAATATTTTTGATGCGCTTTCGGGCGTTTTTGCACCAATTCTTCCTGCGATTGCGGGAGCTGGTTTAATCAAAGGTTTCATGGCATTATTTGTTTCACTTGGTTGGTTAGCAACAGATACAGAAACTTACCGTATCTTGTTAGCTATCGGTGACGGGGTATTTTACTTCTTGCCAATTTTAGTTGCTGTAAGTGCCGCGCGTTACTTTAAAGCGAATATGTTTGTCGCGCTTGGAATTGGAGCGGCGCTACTTTATCCGGATTTAACTGCTTTACTTAGTGCGGGCACAACGCCACACTTTATCGGGTTACCAGTAACTCCAGTGACGTATGCTTACTCTGTTATTCCGATTTTACTTGCAATTTGGATTATGTCTTATGTGGAAAAATGGGTGGATCGGATTATTCCAACCTCGTTAAAATTGCTGTTTGTCCCATTAATTACAATGTTTATCGTTGTTCCTTTGACGCTTGTTGTTATTGGACCACTAGGTACATTTGTTGGAGACGGTGTATCTGGCGGAATTAACTGGTTATTAAATAATGGTGGAGTCATTGGTGGTATCTTGATTGGTGGTGCCATGGCCATTATCGTTATGACTGGTATGCACTATGCAATTGTTCCATTTGTTATTAGTAATTTAGCAAAATATGGTTATGATAAATTTTTACCGTTAACTTATATTTCCAATATGAGCCAAGCGGGAGCGACTTTCGGTGTGTTTTTCCGAGCAAAAGATAAAAAACTGAAATCATTAGCATTTTCAACTGGTTTAACTGCATTAATGGGCGTAACGGAACCAGCGATGTACGGGATAAACGTGGTATATAAACGTCCTTTCATGGCATCGTTAATTGGTGGGGCTGCTGGTGGCGGCTTTGCAATGATGTTTGGTGTAAAAGCGTATGTCTTAACTGGTAACGGTGGTATTCCAGGACTTCCAGGTCTTGTCGGAGATACTTTTGTTTATGCATTAATTGCGATGGCCTTAGCATTTATCGTAGCTTTAATTTTCTCTTATATTTTCGGTATTGATGAGCAAATGGTAGAAGCAACGCCTGTAGCAGAAAAAATAGCAGCGGGGACAGAAATTTTGCAAGCTCCTGTTACTGGTGAATTAGTAAAAATGAGCCAAGTAAATGATACTACTTTTGCTGATGAAATTATGGGTAAAAGTATTGCGATTAAACCAAATGAAGGTAAACTTTATGCTCCAGCTAACGGCACAATCATTTCGCTTTTCAAAACAAAACATGCGATTGCTATGAAGTCAGATAATGGCGCTGAAATATTATTACACGTAGGCATTGATACAGTGAAGCTTGATGGTAATTACTTCACGGCACATGTTGCGACGGGTGATGTAGTGGAACAAGGAGATTTATTAGTAACGTTTGATATGGAAAAAATTGCAGAAAAATATGATACAACCACGATGATGGTAATTACAAATACCAATGAATACGCAGTGGTAGAAGCTAAAGAGAATGGTATTGTAACGAAAGGTAATCAAGTAATGGAATTAAGGAGTGAGCAAAATGAGTAATACGAAGTTTCCAGATGGCTTTATGTGGGGCGGGGCGACCGCGGCTAACCAGTTTGAAGGCGGTTATAATTTAGGCGGAAAAGGACTTGCCTGTGCGGATTTATTCACTGGTGGAACGCATACAGAGCCAAGAAGAATTACCGCACAATTAGAAGAATCCACTTTTTATCCAAGTCATGAAGCAGTGGACTTTTATCACCATTATAAAGAGGATATTAAGTTAATGGCAGAAGCTGGATTTAAAGTGTTCCGGATGTCAATAAACTGGACTCGTATTTTCCCGACAGGAAAGGAAGCAGAGCCTAACGAGGAAGGATTGCAGTTTTATGAAGATGTTTTTAATGAGCTGAAAAAACATCAGATTGAACCGTTAGTGACGATTGCTCATTTTGATATTCCGCTAGCATTAACAAATGAGGTGAACGGCTGGGCATCACGAGATTTGATTGATTACTATCTTCATTTTTGTGAAGTGATTTTTAAACGTTATAAACATTTAGTAAAACACTGGTTGACTTTCAATGAAATAAATACTGCAACAATGGAAATTGGGAATTATTTATCGCTTGGGATTCGTCATGCGGAGGGGGATTTTCTTCATCAAAAAGATGACCCAAAAGTGAGATATCAAGCGCTTCATCATCAATTTGTTGCTAGCGCAAAAGCGGTAAAACTAGGACATAGCATCAACCCAGACTTCATGATTGGCTGCATGATTGCTTATATGCCACGCTACCCGCGTACTTGCGAACCATCCGATGTTTTGCTAGCTAAGCAGACGGAAGCAATGCACAGCCATTTCTGCGGCGACGTTCATGTCAAAGGTTATTATCCTTTTTATGCAAAAACGTTTTTTAAAGATAATGGCATTGAGCTTGAATTTGATCCAGAAGATGAACAAATTTTGCGAGAAGGCACGGTTGATTTTTACACATTTAGCTATTATCTAACGCTTTGTGCATCCAACGATCCTGCCTATAAAAATTCGGGAAAAAGTGTTATCGGAGGGGCTGAAAATCCTTATTTAAAAACAAATGATTGGGGAATGCAGACAGATCCTGTAGGGCTTCGGATTGCGCTGAATGACTTATATACTCGCTATAATATTCCGCTTATGGTAGTTGAAAATGGTTTAGGAGCCTTTGATAAATTGGAAGATGATGGGACGATTAATGATCCGTATCGAATTGATTATTTCAAAGAGCATATTCTTCAAATGCATAAAGCGATTCAAGATGGTGTTGATTTGATTGGCTTTACTATTTGGGGTTGTATTGACTTAGTGAGCGCATCTACAGGGGAAATGGCCAAGCGTTATGGCATTATTTATGTGGATAAATACGATGATGGAACCGGCGATTATTCGCGTAAAAAGAAAGCATCCTATTATTGGTATAAAGATGTGATTAGTTCAAATGGTGAAATTGGATTGGAAGAGTAATCAAAAATCCCAGCTACTAAACTGTAGCTGGGTTTTTTTAGTCAAATAAGAAATCTAAAATCTTATCACCAATTTTTTTCTGCTCTCCTTGATAAGGGAAGCAGTGCATGTGCATCGCTGGGTTGAAGTTTAGCTCAATGATAGCATGTTTATCGCGATCAATTGTTTCACGTGGAACAATTATGTCTACGCCGCAAATTTTGGCGTCAAGTACTTGTGTAGCGCGAATAGCTATCTCTTTGAAGTAATCGTCCATCTCTTCAGTATAGTCAATGCTATCGCCACCTGTGCTGACGTTGGAGTTTTCGCGAAGGTAGATGATTTCTTCTGCTTTAGGAATGCTATCCCAAGAAAGGTTTTGCATGGAAAGCATTAGAGTTTCTTCTGGACCAGTACGGATTTTTTCAAGTGGTTTCAAATGATCTGTTCCGCGCAAAGGATCTGTGTTTTTTTCTTCGACCAGCTCGCGCACTGTATGAATTCCGTCGCCGGTTACGTTAGCGGGGACACGTTTTAGTACAGCTTCAACTTTGTCGTTAATAACTAAGAAGCGGAACTCGTCGCCAGGAATGAACTCCTCAATAATGACAGAGCTATCATAACTGAATGCGATATTTAAAGCTTCTTGGTAATCTTCTAGCGTAAATTTGTTTTTGAAAATACTAATTCCCCAACCATAGTTGGTGGATTTTGGTTTAACGACGATTTGTTTATCCTCAAATAGGGAGAATGCTTCAAGAGCAAGAGCTTGGTCACTAAAACTATCGCCAAAGGGCACTCGGATATCGTGTTCTGCAAGTACAAGCTTTGTAACGACTTTGTTTTCCATCATTAAAACGGAAACGTAATTATCTTTGGACGTTTTGCTCGCTTGTTTTACATATTCAATGTGGTCGCCTTTTTGGAAGCGAAGGAAGTTTTCAGCTCGGTCTAATACGTCGACTTTGATGCCACGCGCAATGGCGTCTTTCCATATGATTTGGGTGGAAAGCTCCATATCTTCTGCGCCAATCAATTTGTAGGCTAGAGCTTCGGTTTCTTCCATATAAGTTTTGGCTTGGTTTAAATGGAAGTCCACGTAGCCTTCTTTTGTTACTTGTTGTTTCACTTGTGCAGCAATCGTTTTTTCAGGGTGTAGCAGACGTTCTTTTTGTTTTTCGATGATTGCTCGGAGTTTGGTGTCTTCTGGTCGCAGACTTTTGATGAAGTCGCTCATCTTGTCGAGTTCTAAAAGCCCAGCATCTGCGAGTGGTATGTCTTCATTATCGCAATTTTTTATTGAGGGCTGCGCGAGGCCATTTAGGGCAATATTATTTTCATTTTCATCGGCCAATTGTTGATTATTTGCGCACAACTCACGATCTTCTGAAAGCAAACCTTTGATTAAAAATAGGTGAATAAAATCAAGCTCGTCTTTAGAAATGCCATTTGGTTCAAGTGGATTTAGGTCAATAGAGCGAATCTCTAAATATTCCACGCCGTGCTCCGCTAAACTTTCGACTGTTTGGTCGGTATGCGCATTTTTCAAACGAATTGGGTTATAAAATTCGCGCATACTCTCGATTTTGCCTGCTTCGATATAGTTAGAGATGCTAGAAATATAAGCGTCGAATGAATTGTAATCAACGAAAAGAGCTTCTTTGTTTTTATACCCAGCATTACTATTTCGAAGAGAAATTCCATCACGAAGCGCGCTACTACCGTCTGGAAGGGATTCTTCGTGCTTCGTTTTCGAGAAATCAGCAAGGTAAACCGGACTTGCGCCAGTTAAATAAATAAGCAACCAGCGATTTTTCATAAAGTATTTTGCAACTTTTAAATATAGACGATTTTTAAAATCTTGCTTCGATTCTTCTGGGAGGCTAATATTGGCATATAATCCGTCAATTAAAGCTTCCGGGAATGAGAAATTATAATGAATGCCAGATAATAATTGGATTTTTTTACCGTAGCCTTTTGCTAAATGTTCGCGGTATTTTCTGTCCGGACTATCGGGTGTTTTATATTCAGCAATTGGAATATCTTCTTCCGCTGGTAAAATGGGCGGATTGCTAGATGGCCAAAGTAGTTCGTTTTCGGAGCGTAACGAAACGATATTATGAAGATTTTCAAGCCATTCATATACAGAGTCAATCGAGTCCGTCACTGGGGTAATCATTTCAATCTGACTTTCCGAAAAATCGGTTTTAATATATGGGTTATCCTCTTTTGGACCAAAAATAGCTGGATGTGGCGTAAGGGCCAATTTTCCATCAAAAGTTACGCGAATATTTTCTTTTTCTAAACCAAAATGTCCAGAAAATAAAAGCTTCCGGAGATTAGGGTCTTCTTTAAAAGAATCAAGCATGGTCATATCAAGTTTTATCATGTTTTCACCTCAGGGGTTTTAAATAAGTTCATATAGGGATATTTTACCGCAATATGTGAAATTAGTATAATGATTGGTTTGTAACTTTTTATAGCGAATTGGTAGAAAATTTTTAAAAATGTAGAAAAAATATTCCAGAGCTTATATAATGAGTGAAAGAGGTGGAATAATGAAAATTCGGAACTTAACTAAAAAGATGGACGATAACTTGGTTTTGAAGGATGTTTCATTTGATTTAAAAGCGGGGGAGATTACCGCGTTAATTGGTCGAAATGGCGTTGGGAAGACAACTCTATTTTCAACGATGACGGGAATTTATTTGCCTGATGAGGGCGATGTTTTCTTAGATGAAGAGAGTATTTTTAAACACCCGGAAGTGAAGCAACAGCTGTTTTTCTTGGAAGATAATATGAACCATTTTAATACATACAGTGTACAGACAGTTGTTAAGATATATCGGCAAATTTATACGACTTTTGATGAGGCTTTTTTTAATGAATTAATGCAGCAATTTGAACTGCCGATGAAGGCTAAGCTAATGTCTTTTTCAAAAGGACGAAAAGCCTTATTTTTTATTATTTTAGCTTTTTCACTCAATGTTCGATTCTTGCTGCTAGATGAACCGTTGGACGGGCTAGATATCATTATTAAAAAGCAGATTTTAGCAACGATAAAGGACACGGTGAAAAAACGAGGAACAAGTGTAGTGATTGCATCTCATCGTTTGGAAGAACTCGAGGCAATTGCGGATCGAGTGATTGTTCTAAAGGGTGCGAGCGTGGAACTAGATTATTATTTAGAAGATATGCGGACCGATGCAGTGAAAATACAAGTTGCATTTAAAACGAAAAAAATACCTGGTTTTGTGAAAAATAACGCGCAATTATTGTATCGTAATGGGCGGATTTACACGCTTCTGGTGACTGAAAATGCCAGCAGTTTTCTTGCTGAATTACGTTTAGAAGAGCCGGTTTTGCTGGAAGAGATGTCTATTTCGATAGAAGACATTTTCACGGTGCATTTAGCAAATGATAAAATAGATTATTACGAGATTTAAAACAGACGGGAGGGACAAGGCTAATAATGTTTAATCGAGGGTTATGGTACCGGGAATGGCGTAATATGAGATGGATGCTTTTGGGTGTTGTGATACTATTTTTCTTAGGAATTACCTTGGGACTAATGTCAGACGCAGATAGATGGAATAGTCAAAAAGAGTACTACGAATCAAGTGAGTTTTTAAAGCAACAGAAAGAAAATCCTGAATTTAAAACTTCTGATGAGGAAATGAAAGCTAGTTTGACAGTGGCGTATTTAACGGTTCCAATGTATACAAATTTTGTTCAAGACGAGTTTGTAGATTACATGCCATTTATGTTTTATTTTCAAGTAGAAATGTTTTTTACGTTGATTAAAGTGAGTGTTTTTATTTTAGGGGTTTTGGCCGTTATTTTCGAGCGCTACACAAGAGCAAATCGTTTTACTGCATCATTACCATATAAACGGACGCACATAGTTGGGGTTAAAATGATTATGGGAATAGCGACCATTGGACTGAGTTATCTTATCTCAATGGGAATTGGGTTGACATACTTCATGTCGCATGTTCCGAAAGAATATATTCAACTAGATGCACCAAAATTTTGGGTGGATATAGTTGGTGGATTATTTACTTATATCCTTATATTTTTAGTAGCTATTTTAATTGGTTTATTGATAGGTTCGCCAATTGCCGCGGCTTTTGTGGCATTTGGGGTGATGTTACTGCCGAACGTGTTAAATCCTACTTTAGATAATATGTATAACTTTATTTGGCCGCATGGTGGAGATAAAGGGATGTCTAAACTGCTACGATTTGAGGATTATGTGAATGTGTTTTCTCCGTTTTCGTTTGAGTCCGCATCGTTTGGGGCTGTGATTTTTAGCGTAATATTAAGTGTACTCATGGTCGTTGCTATTTTAATCTTATATAAGAAGCAGCACATTGAACGAAGTGGTTATTTATTTGCATTTTCTTGGGTTAAATGGCCGTTTTTAGTGTTATTTTCGTTATTTGTTGGGATGACTGCGGCTAATTTGGCAGTGACAGATACAGAGCTTGGTTTCGTTGGCTATTTAGCTTGGGGAATAGGAGCGACGATTGGTAGTTTCATTTTGGCACTCTACATTTTAAACAAAATGCGTGGGCTTTTCCAATTGTCTAAAACGAATTAAAAAAATAGCTTTTTTATAGTAGGCAAGTCCGGTATAATAGAGGATAGAATGAGCGAGGGAGGATTTAGCATTGACGACAGAAACAGAAACGATTAAACCGCAATTAGCTGAATTGAAAGCTAATTTAACGAAGCGGAACTTGCAATATGTTATGGAAGTCGAAAAGCATTTGCGAGAAACTCATTACGGCGAAGAACAACAAGAAATTATTGTTTATGAAATGAGTGAAAAGATTTTAGCCGAACAGAAAAAAGGCATCACAGCGAGAAAATTATTTAATTTAACACCAACAGAATATGTTGTTTCTTTAGATGTGAAAGCTGCTACAGTGGAGCAAAACACGGATAAATGGTGGCTAGTACTTGACGGTGGACTCCTTGTACTTGGAGCGATGATGCTGATTTCAGGAATTAGTGCTTATTTCCAAAAAAATGCACAGACTTTAGGAATTATCGTGTTATTAATCACTGCAGTTGTTGGTGGCTTCGCAATGCTTATCTTGCGTAAATACGCTTCTAACATGCGCGCTGGTCAAAAAGGTGGAACAATAAAATACTTACTAGTAGCGGTCGGAGTCATTGCGGTATGGATGTTTGTAATGACGATTGTACAAGTGACAATTCCTCCAAATATTAATGTAGCGTTAAGTCCGATTGTTAACACAGTTGGTGGTGCAATTATTATTGCCCTACGTTTCTATGTGAAGAAAAAGAAAAATATTCCATCCTTATAAGAAGATGGACACGGACAGGTGACCTAGATTGCATAATGCGAAGCGGTCGCCTGTTTTTATTTCCCGGGAAATACTGATACAGATGAGGTGAATAAACTTATGTTTTCGTATGAAGTGATTAGGCAATTTACAGAGACAGAGCATCATTTATACCGGTACATAATGGACAATCGGGACAAAGTTATGTTTATGAGAGTGCGCGAGCTTTCGGAAGTGACGCACGTTTCGCCGGCTTCGATTGTTCGATTTACAAGAAAATTAGGCTGTGAAGGTTTTTCTGAATTTAAAGTGAAGCTAAAACAAGAAGCGACACGTGAAGTGAAGAAAAAAACGGCGGATACAGTAGAAGTTTTAGAGGAATTCTTTGAACGGACAATGAATCGTGATTATGATCATGTGTTAGATGCGGCGGCGGAAATTATCAATGAAGCTGATTTAGTCGTGTTTTTCGGAATCGGGACTTCAGGGATTTTAGCAGAGTACGGCAGTCGTTTTTTCTCCAATATGAAAAAGCGGACGTTTTATATTAAAGATCCATTTTATCCCAACCCGGGAGAGCAATTTAAAAATAAAGCAGTGATGATTATACTTTCTGTGTCAGGCGAGACGGACCAGGTGCTTGAACAGGCGCAAAATATGCAACAATATGGCAGTCGGATTATTAGTATAACCAATACGAGCCACAACACGCTTGCGGGCTTATCTGATGTTAATATTCCGTATTATGTAACGCAAGAAATGGTTGATAAGACGAATATTACGACACAAATTCCGGTGCTGTTTTTACTGGAAGCGATGGCGAAGAAAAATTATAATCAAGAACAAGAAGAATAATAAAAAGCGTGTAGGTTTTGAGGCCTACACGCTTTTTTATTAGTTGATTTTCTTATATACATGCACGAACTCAGTGACAACTTCTCTTAATGTTTCGGTTGTGATGAGTAAGTCTTCCGCATGGATTAAAAGTAATTGAATTTCCACTTTTTCACCGGAAGCTTCTTTTTGGATTAGCTTATGATGCTCGTGGTGCCCGTTTGCGAGTGTTTCGCCGCCTTCTTTTAGTTTTGCTTCTGCTTCCTCGAAATTGCCTTCACGAGCCGCACGAAGTCCTTCTAAGTAACTGCTTCTCGCAGAACCAACTTGGCTAATCATGCCAAAAATAACTGTTTCCATTTCATTCATGTCTATTTTCCTCCTGTAAAAAGTGATACACTGCGCCGAGTAGGCCAGCTTGGTTTTTATGTGTTGCTGTTTCAATAATTGTGTCACGCAGTCCAAAGCTCTCCATATGATGCTTTAGCTCCGCGATAAAAGTAGGGCGGCTTGTAATTCCACCACCGATAAAAATGTGCGTTGGATCGAACAGGTAAATTAAATTATAAAGCCCCGTACAAATCCCGGTATAAAACTCAGTAATAAGTCGTTCCGAAACGGCATCATGCGCATCATAATTAGCAAAAATTTCTTCACCAGTAATCTCTTCCAAAGGGCGCCCAGTAAGTTCCGCGTATTGTCTACGAAGAACGAGCATGGTTGTGGTCTCATTTAGCGTATATTTGCCAGGACGGAAAGCACCAGGACGTTCGCTAAACATATAACCAAACTCGCCAGCCCGGAAACGACCGCCGCGAACTAATTCACCATTGGAAAAAATACCGCCACCAATCCCAGTTCCGATCGTTAAACAAAGAAAATCATCCAAATCTTGCCCTTTACCAAGCCATTTTTCAGCGAGTAGGGCACAATTGGCGTCATTTTCGATGGCAACAGGAAGTCCGGTTTCCGCTTCGAGCCATTCTTTCAAATTAAAGTTATCAAATCTACGAATAGCGCCGCCCATTGTGATAAGCCCGGTTTTCGGATTCACGTAGCCCGGTGCGCTGACTGCAATGCCGGTCACGTCAGTATTTTCAACAAGAAACAATTTCATTTCTGCTAAAATTTGGTCGCCGTCGCTACCGCTGATTTCGGCTGATTTTGTTAAAATAATTTCACCATGCGGCAAAACGACCCCCATTTTAAGGGCCGTTCCACCGATATCAAAAGCTGCAATTTTCATTTTGTCACATCCTATTGTTCCGTTGAGGCTGTTGCATTTTTGTCCATTGCAGCATCACTCGCGGCAATTTTGTTAGATACAAGTACGAATGGTAGATAAATAACTGTTGCGACGGCTAGACAGAGCAAGCCGACCAGAAGCGCGAGCCAGTTTCCTCCTGTACCAAGGAATGGAATCAGTGGTCCCGGAGTTGTCCAAGGCACTTGATAGGCGACAGGTGGAATAAGTTTTGTTGAGATGAAGAAGTAACCAATTAATGTATTGATTGCTGGTGTAATGATAAAAGGAATCACCATAATTGGGTTTAATACGATTGGTAAACCGAAAATAACTGGTTCATTGATGTTGAAAATCCCTGGTGCAAGAGAAAGTTTCGCGATATCGCGGTAGTCTGCACGACGGGATGCGATAAAGATAGCAATCAGTAAACCTAGAGTCATACCAGATCCGCCGTAGTTTGCGAATCCGTCATTTAGGCCAGCCCATGTTGCTGGGTAAGGTGCGCCCCAAGCAGAACCATGTTGTGCTACGTAAGATAAGTTATCTAAGTTTGGTTCAGTGAAGATGGTGTCACGAATAGCCGCAACTGTGTTAGGTCCGTGAATACCAAGAACCCAAAGTAAGTTAGAAACAAGTCCAATGATGATAACAGAGAATACGTTAGTTCCCATGTCTTTAAGTGGCGCTTGAATAACTGTGTAAACAAGGTCGTTTAAACCTTCTGGAGCGACTAAAGTGATTAAGTAGTTAATTACAGAGAAAAGAATAGTGATGATGATAACTGGAATTAATACTTTAAAAGAACGAGCAACTGCTGGTGGTACTTGGTCAGGCATTTTAATCATTAAACGAGGGGATCTAGCTAGACGGCTAAATACTTCCCCAGTAATAATCGCTACGATAATCGCAACGAAAAGGCCTTGTGCGCCTAAGAATTTGATTGTCATGTAAGATGCATTGTCAACCACTGTGTAAGGTGTATAAACGATAAAGAATGCACCTATCGAGGTAAGTCCACAGAGCAAATCATCCTGTTTAAAGAAGATGGCGAGATTCCGTGCGACTAAGAATACAATCAGAATCGCCATAATATTGGTTGAACCTTGCATTACCGGCGAAAATACAGCCTGTGCATCTGCTAAATTAGGGAAAATTTTCCCTAGGAATAAGATTTTTGCAATAAAGCCATCCGGTGATAATACTGCGAAGTTAATCAAAGTGATAATTGAACCAGCCATAATTAATGGGAAAACTAAAATAAATGCATCACGAATTGCTGCAATATGGCGCTGCGAGTTCAATTTATTCGCAACTGGTACTAAAACACGTTCCATGCCGTGTTCAAATTTTGACATCATACTCATTTTAAAACCTCCCTATTTTAAATGAAACTCCCTTAACCAATTTCCGCGAAAGCTTTTTCAAGAACGGCTTTCCCGTTTAACATACCATAATCTTTCATATCAATTACAACAACAGGGATGCGACCTTGTACAAGTTCATCCACTTGCGGTTTTTGGTAACGGACTTGAGGTCCAAGCATAACGATATCCATTTTATCTACTACGTTACTAGCTTCAGATACTGGCAATGCTTCAATTTCAATTTCTTCCCCGATAGAGGTTGCGTGCGCTTTCATTTTAGTAACTAGTAAGCTTGTCGACATTCCGGCCGCACATACAAGTAATATTTTTTTCATTAAGATTTTCCCTCCCAAAATGGTTGAAGCAGAGAGAGAACAAGGCTTATTTGCCCTGTTCTTCTACTAAATTAGCTCCGTTTGCTTCGATTGTCTTTTTATACCAGTAAAAACTGTCTTTTTTATAGCGTTTTAATTCTTTTTCATCATTTTCATCGCGGTCAACATATACGAAACCGTAACGTTTTTGGTAGCCGTTTAACCAGCTTAGTAAATCTGTGAAGCTCCAAGTGCAGTAACCAAGCATCTCTACACCGTCCGTGATTGCTTCTTGGATTGCTAGAGCATGCGCGCGAATGTATTCAATCCGGTACTCATCATGGATTTTATGGTCTTCCGTCAAGCTATCATACTCACCAAGACCGTTTTCTGTAATCATGATTGGTAATTTATAGCGGTTAGTAATTCTACGTAAGCCAATGCGCAAGCCAGTTGGATCAATATCCCAGTCCCAATTCGTTTTCTCTAAGTAAGGATTATTGGTGTTTTTGTATAACCCCGGTACACCAGTTTCCTCGGAAGTGCCTTTTTCGCCAGTTGTGTTCATTTTCCCAGAACCAACGCCGTCTTTCCCATTAAATGCATGAGTCATTGAGCGGTAATAGTTAACTCCCATGAAATCAGGTTTTCCTTTTTTCAGAAGTTCCGTATCGCCTGGTAAGATTTCCGGTGCAAGACCGTGCTCTTCCAGCCAGTTCCAAGTAGCAGTAGGATATTCACCCCATGTGTAAACATCCATCCAGAAATGGGCGTTGAATTCTTCGGAGTTTTCAGAAGCTAACACGTTCGCTGGGTTGGCATCGATGGAGTAACTTGGTCCGTAAGCGAAACTTGGGCCAATTTTTCCGGATGTACCTAGCTCGCGGAATTTAGCAATTGCAGAAGCATTCGCCAAGTTCGCATTGTGATTTGCCGCAAACATACGCTTGTCGTCAGAAACGCCAGGTGGGTGATACGCTAATTTGTAACCGTGTGAGATAAATACGTTTTGTTCATTAAGTGTTACCCAGTATTTAACTCGGCCGTTAAAGCGTTCGAATAGAAGGGCAGCGTAGTTAGTGAAATCTTCTACGACTTTGCGCGACTCCCATCCACCATATTCGTCTTGAAGCCCTTGCGGAATATCCCAGTGGTAAAGTGTAACGACTGGCTCAATTCCATAAGAAAGAAGTTCATCAATCAAATTATCATAGAATTTAAGTCCTGCTTCGTTAACTTCCCCGTTACCATGCGGGATAACGCGACTCCATGCGACAGAGAAACGATATGCTTTTAGGCCCTGTTCAGCCATCAATGCGACATCTTCTTTATAACGATGGTAATTGTCCACCGCTACATCTCCGTTTGTTTCTTTGAATGTTGTTCCAGGAATGCGAACAAATTCATCCCATACAGATGGTCCTTTGCCATCCTCATCCCAGGCACCTTCTACTTGGTACGCTGCAGAAGCTGATCCCCATAGAAAATCTTTTGGGAAAGGTTTCAACTTATTATGTTCCATTATGGCACCTCCAAAAATTATGTGCGATTAGTCTGTTTTAGTTTTGCTTGCCTTATTAATGTAAACGGTTTCGACTAATTGGTAAATAGATTTTGGTGCTTTGGGTTCGTGTTTCATATCAATGGTATAAGTTTCTGAGTTGAAACGCTGTGTTTCGTGCATGTGATTGGGAGAACAATTGACATTTGGGGCAGCATCCTTTATTCTATATGTATTAATGAAAAGAGGTGAGATGACATGTTTCTTTTGAATGCGCGAACTAGTATAGCTAAATTTTTGTATATTGTCCGTGCAATTTTTTCCGTTATTGCAGTTACATTGGCGAAGTCTGCCCAAAAAACTGTATAACTAGAAAAAATGAGAGAAGCATGGAGTCACGCAATCGATTTGTATAGTGCTAAATTAGTATTATACTTATAATTGGCGTCGGGCGCTTGTCTGACGCTTTTTTGTTGTCTGAAAAAATGTTTCACGTGAAACATTTTGCCATGCTTCCTTGGATAAACGGAGGATAAAATGACAATAGTAGCAATGAATGAGGTAGTTAAAAGTTTTACCGGAGATATTATTTTAGAGAAAGTATCTCTTCAATTAGAAGAAGGCGAGCGCGTCGGTTTAATTGGTCGTAATGGCGAAGGGAAAAGTACCATTTTGAAAATTTTAAAAGGGACTGAGGGAGTTGATAGCGGGATTGTAACGAGTAAAAAGGGAGCGAGAATTGGGCTTTTAGAGCAATTGTCGAGCGTGGATCCTAATATAATAGTAGAACATTATTTGCGGACTAGTTTTGGCGAGTTAGAGGATATGGAAAAAGAATTGCGTTCATTAGAAGCAGAAATGGCAACGAATGCAAGCGAAAAACTAATGAACCGTTACGGGGATAAAATGGCATTATTTGGCGAGCTTGGTGGATATGAGATGGATGCCAATTTGAATAAAGTGGTGAATGGGCTTGGTATTGGATTGCTACTGTCGCAACGATGGGGAGACTTGAGTGGTGGTGAGAAGACGAAGGCTGCATTAGCGCATTTATTATTACAGAAAACAGATTTATTACTCTTAGATGAACCTACGAACCACTTGGATTTGATGGCGGTAGAATGGTTGACCGCGTTTTTACAACATTATTCGGGAACCGTATTAGTTGTATCTCATGATCGCTACTTTTTAGATGAAGTAGTCGAGAAAATGGTGGAGCTTGAGAACCGCGAATTAATAGTTTATCATACGAATTTTTCTGGATATTTGAAAGAACGAGAAGAACGGCTATTGCGGGAATTCCAAGATTACAAAGACCAACAAAAGAAAATCAAAAAGATGCAGCAAGCCATCAAACGATTGCGCCAGTGGGCAATGCAAGCCAATCCGCCAAACGATGCCATGTTCCGAAGGGCGAAAAACATGGAACGGGCATTAGAACGGATGGAAAAAGTAAAGCGTCCAGTGTTAACGCAAAAACAAATGCAATTACAATTCGATGAAGCTGGTCGAAGTGGACAAGAAGTTGTGGTTATGGAAAACTTAAGCAAGTCATTTAGCGAAAAAGCAATCGTACAAGATGTTTCTTTGCAAATTAGGCAAGGAGAACGAGTAGCGATTATCGGTGAAAACGGCGCCGGCAAATCTACTTTGCTTAAAATAATGGAAGGGAAAGTTGTTCCTGATGGTGGCATGATTAAGGTTGGCGCGAGTGTGAAAATTGCGTCGCTTTCTCAGCAAATGGAAGAGCTGAATGAAGCGCTGACTGTACTGGATGCATTTCGGGATAAGGTTGCTGTGACAGAAGGAGAAGCACGACAAATGCTAGCAGGCTTCATGTTTTATGGAGAGATGGTTTTCCGAAAAGTAGGGAATATTAGCGGCGGCGAACGTATGCGACTTAGGTTGGCGCAATTTATTAATATGCCAGTGAATACGCTGATACTTGATGAGCCGACTAACCATTTAGATATCGCCTCGCGTGAAATTTTAGAAGAAGCACTTCGGGCATTTAGCGGCACAATTATCACTGTATCGCACGATCGCTATTTTATTGATCAGCTATGCTCTAAAGTCATTTGGCTGGAGAATAAACAATTAACCGTTTATGAAGGCAATTACAGTTATGCAACTAGTAAGCGAAGATAATCGACTTGCTGGAAATCACTTTCAAAATAAATTAGAATGAAGAAAAGAGGTGATGGTATGGAAATAACAATTGTAAAAGGTGATATTACGGAACAAGAAGTGGACGTCATTGTAAATGCTGCTAACTCCGGGCTGTTAGGTGGCGGCGGAGTGGACGGGGCTATCCATCAAGCGGCGGGGCCGGATTTATTAAAAGAATGTCAAGAGGTTATTAATCGCATCGGCTCATGTCCAGCAGGTGAGGCGGTCATCACGTCTGCGGGTGATTTAAAAGCAACTTACATTATCCATGCTGTGGGTCCGATTTGGAAAGATGGAGAGCATCAAGAAGCGAATAAACTGGCATCTTGTTATTGGAAAGCGTTAGACTTAGCGGCCGGAAAAGACTTAACTTCGATTGCTTTTCCTAATATTTCTACTGGTGTGTATGGCTTTCCTAAAAAACTAGCAGCTGAGGTAGCTCTTTATACCGTTCGTAAATGGGTAGAAGAAGAGTATGATGCAAGTATTAAAGAAATACGCTTTGTTTGTTTCGATGAAGAAAACTTGAAGTTATATAACAAATTAATAAATAGCGAAGTCGTTTAAGATAACAATCTTAGGCGACTTTTTAAAATGTTTCACGTGAAACATTTTTTACTATATTTTCTGAATAAAACAACAAAGGAAAACCTTCTTGACATAGCTCCTAGCTTCTTGTAACATCATATTCAATAACTAAAAATATACATTGGCTATTTCAGCATGATTATAGAAGACAAGTCGCATGATGTGGATATTTTCCACCATTTTTTCTTTATGAAAATAAGGATAAGATGATGCGTTTTTTCTATATAAAAAGCGAGTACCAATAAAAAGGAGTGTTTGCGACCCATGTGGGAAACAAAATTTGCAAAAGAAGGCTTAACATTTGATGACGTTTTACTCGTTCCAGCGAAATCGGACGTATTACCAAATGATGTAGATTTAAGTGTAGAAATGGCTCCATCACTCAAATTAAATGTACCAATTTGGAGTGCCGGAATGGACACAATTACAGAAGCCAAAATGGCAATTGCAATTGCGCGCCAAGGCGGAATCGGTGTTGTTCATAAGAATATGAGTATTGAACAACAAGCGGAAGAAATCGAGAAGGTGAAACGCTCTGAAAGTGGCGTTATTATTGATCCATTTTATCTGACTCCAGATCACCAAGTTTTTGCTGCAGAGCATTTGATGGGTAAATATCGTATCTCAGGTGTTCCAATCGTGAACAACGAGAAAGAGCGCAAACTAGTTGGGATTTTAACTAACCGCGATTTACGTTTTATTTCCGATTATTCTACAGTAATTAAAGATGTTATGACAAAGGAAAACCTAGTGACAGCGCCAGTTGGAACTACGCTAAAACAAGCTGAGCAGATTCTGCAAAAACACCGCATCGAAAAATTGCCACTTGTTGATGAAGCAGGCATTCTAAAAGGGCTTATCACTATTAAAGATATTGAAAAAGTAATTGAATTCCCGAACTCTGCTAAAGACAAGCATGGTAGACTACTTGCCGCAGCAGCTGTTGGAATTACGAATGATACTTTTGTTCGTGTTGAAAAATTAATCGAAGCTGGTGTAGATGCGATTGTAATTGATACTGCGCACGGACATTCAGCAGGCGTTATTAATAAAATATCTGAAATCCGTCAAACTTTCAAAGATGTAGTAATTGTTGCCGGAAACGTTGCAACAGCTGAAGGAGCACGTGCTCTTTTTGAAGTTGGTGTTGATATCGTAAAAGTTGGGATTGGTCCTGGATCCATCTGTACGACACGTGTAGTTGCAGGTGTTGGGGTTCCGCAAATCACAGCTATTTATGATTGTGCGACTGTTGCACGTGAATTTGGTAAAACAATTATCGCAGACGGCGGCATTAAATACTCCGGTGATATCGTGAAAGCTCTAGCTGCTGGAGGAAATGCAGTTATGCTAGGAAGTATGCTTGCTGGAACGGACGAAAGCCCTGGTGAAACTGAGATTTTCCAAGGTCGTCAATTTAAAACTTATCGAGGTATGGGTAGTTTGGCAGCGATGGAGCATGGTTCAAAAGATCGTTATTTCCAAGCTGATGCGAAAAAACTTGTTCCTGAAGGTATTGAAGGCCGTGTTCCTTATAAAGGCTCCGTTGCTGATATTATCTTCCAATTAGTTGGCGGTATTCGTTCAGGTATGGGTTACACTGGTTCACCAGATTTAAGACACCTTCGCGAAGAAGCGGCGTTCGTTCGTATGACTGGTGCTGGACTTCGTGAAAGTCACCCACATGATATTCAAATTACAAAAGAAGCGCCAAATTATAGTATTTCTTAAAGTCGAAAAAGCAGGAATCTCTTCTAAAAGAGGTTTCTGCTTTTTAATTTCTACTATAAAAATAAGAAAACTGCGAGAAAACACGAATTTCCCCAAAAGACTTCAATTAAGGTCGTAAAACCGCTATACTGTTTCTATAGAGGAGGCGTGAAAAAAGATAATGATAGAGCAAGCAAGAGCTATTTTACAGCAAAATTTTGGTTATCAAGATTTTCGAAATGGACAAGTAGACGTTATTTCGAAACTTTGCGCAGGAGAAGACACGCTAGCAATCATGCCGACTGGTGGCGGGAAGTCGCTTTGTTACCAGATTCCAGCACTTCTTTTTGACGGTTTAACCATTGTTGTTTCTCCGCTAATTTCACTTATGAAGGATCAAGTAGATGCGCTAGTCTCCGAAGGGATTGCAGCTACTTTTATTAATAGTACACTGACTAATAGAGAAATAGATATTCGACTGGATGCTGCATTTTCAGGTGAGTTAAAGATGCTATATATTGCCCCAGAACGCATTGAAATGCCAGGTTTTCAGCGTTTAATTGAGCAGGTGCCTATTTCATTATTTGCCATAGATGAAGCGCACTGTATTTCGCAGTGGGGTCATGACTTTCGGCCTAGCTATTTGACCTTGTGCGATAGTTTGGATAAAATGACCAGGCGTCCGCTCGTTATCGCGCTTACTGCTACAGCGACGCAGGCAGTTTCAGACGATATTTGCCGATTATTAAAAATAAGGGCTGATTCAGTCGTTAAAACTGGATTTTCCAGAGATAATTTAGCTTTCCAAGTAGTGAAAGGGCAAGATAAAGATAAATATTTAATAGATTATTTAACAAAAAATGTAACGGAATCCGGAATTATTTATGCTTCGACTCGGAAAGAAGTAGAGCGTCTGCACAGTTTTTTGCAAAAAAAAGGTGTTGAATCCGGTATGTATCATGGCGGAATGACCGATTTAGCACGGAAAGACTGGCAAGAGAAGTTTCTATACGATGATATTCGAGTGATTGTGGCGACGAATGCTTTTGGAATGGGGATTAATAAGTCTAATGTGCGTTTTGTTATTCATTATAATATTCCGCGTAATATCGAAGCGTACTATCAAGAAGCTGGTCGTGCTGGTCGAGACGGCGTTCCAAGTGATTGTATTTTGCTATTTTCTCCGCAAGATAGCCGCATTCAGCAGTTTTTAATTGAACAATCCGAAATGGACGATGAGCGCAAACAAAATGAATTCGCCAAGCTACGCCAAATGACGGGTTATGGTTATACAGAAATTTGTTTGCAGAAATATATCGTCCAATATTTTGGTGACGACGAGCCAAACTGCGGAAAATGTAGTAATTGCTTAGATACAAGAGAAGCCACAGATATTACGATTTTAGCACAACAAGTTTTTTCCTGTATAAAAAGAATGGGAGAGCGTTTCGGAAAAGTATTAATCGCCAAGGTTTTGACAGGTTCCGCAGACCAAAAAGTGAAAGATTGGCGCTTTGATGAACTCAGTACTTATGGATTGATGAAAGATGCTTCCCAAAAAGATGTGTTACAACTAATTGATTATCTTACAGCAGAAAAATATTTACAACCAACTGATAGTCAATTCCCTTCATTAAAACTGACGGATAGAGCCGTTTCGGTTTTACGAGGCGAGCTAAAAGTGGAAAGAAAACAAGCGAAACGAGCTGAAAAAGTTAAAATAGATGTGAATAGTGACCTTTTCGAGAAATTGCGGGAAGTGCGGCGGGAACTGGCAGCAAAACACAAAGTGCCGCCATATATCATTTTTTCAGATGAAACGTTACGTGAAATGTGTGCATATATGCCACAAACGGAAGATGCACTGCTTGAAGTTAAAGGCATTGGTGCGATGAAACGCGATAAATACGGTGCAGAATTCTTGGCTGTACTGCAACAAGAGGCATCGAAATAAAATAGAAGAGAGGGTTTTGACAGATGACAAAAACATTAGTACTGGCAGAGAAACCGTCTGTCGGTAAGGATATCGGCCGGGTACTCGGGGCTAAACAAGGTAAGAACGGCTATTTAGAAGGTGGAAAATATGTAGTAACTTGGGCGCTTGGACACCTTGTAACACTAGCTGATCCTGAGCGCTACGATTCGAAGTATAAAAACTGGAATATGGAAGATTTACCAATGCTTCCAGAGAAAATGAAGCTAGAACCAATCAAGCAAACGAGAAAACAATATGAAACGG
Organism: Listeria monocytogenes; assembly: GCF_900187225.1. GTDB lineage: Bacteria > Bacillota > Bacilli > Lactobacillales > Listeriaceae > Listeria > Listeria monocytogenes. The sequence continues at coordinate 2,759,382 of NZ_LT906436.1, read as the reverse complement.
TTAAGAAGTTAATGAACCGTACAGATATAACCACGATCGTTATTGCAACAGATGCAGGTAGAGAAGGAGAACTTGTAGCTCGCTGGATTATTGATTATGCGAAAATCAAGAAGCCTCTAAAAAGACTATGGATCTCCTCTGTAACGGATAAAGCGATACGTGAAGGCTTCGAACACTTAAAACCAGGGAAAGCTTATGAAAATCTATATCACTCTGCAGTCGCTCGTTCTGAAGCTGACTGGGTGGTAGGAATCAATGCTACGCGTGCGTTGACAACGAAATATAACGCACAACTTTCCTGTGGCCGAGTGCAAACGCCAACGCTTGCAATGATTCAACATCGTGAGGAAGAAATTCGTAATTTTAAACCGTGTGAATACTATGGAATTACCGCGCTAACCGAACAAGAAAGTTTCACGTGGAACAATGGGCAAACTTTTGATAAAGCTTTAGCAGAAAAACTAGTAAAGTCTTTACAAGGGGAAAATGCGGTAATCACAGACGTTTCTATGAAAGAAAAGAAAACTTTCTCACCAGGTTTATATGATTTAACAGAGTTACAACGCGATGCGAATAATAGATATGATTTTTCGGCGAAAGAAACGCTGAATATTATGCAAACATTATACGAGCGCCACAAAGTACTAACGTATCCACGAACAGATTCGCGCTTTATTTCAACAGACATTGTCCCAACACTAAAAGAACGTTTAGTGGCCTGCGGTGTGGGCGAAAATGCAAAAGCTGCTCGTCAAATCAGCGTAAAACCAATCAAAGCGAACAAATCATTTGTAGATAACAGCAAAGTGAGCGACCATCACGCAATTATTCCGACCGAGCAACCCGTTTCCCTCGGAGATTTAAGCGATAAAGAAAGGAAAATTTATGACCTTGTTGTCAAACGCTTTTTAGCAGTGCTTTCAGACCCATATATTTATGAAGAAACCTCTGTTAAAGCCAAAATTGGTCAAGAAGAATTTACTTTAAAAGGTAAAGTTGTCAAATCACTGGGTTGGAAAAGTATTTACGGAGAGTCGCGCGAACCAGATCAATTAACTAAAATGAAAAAAGGCGACACTATCCCAGTTAAACGAATCAATTTAGAGACAGGAAAAACAAAACCGCCAGCAAGATTCAATGAGGCGACTTTACTTTCGGCTATGGAAAACCCGTCTAAATACATGGAAACAACAAGCAAGGCATTGGCCAAAACACTAGGTGAGACAGGTGGACTTGGAACAGTCGCAACTCGTGCGGACATCATCGAAAAACTTTTCAATAGTTTCTCCTTAGAAAAACAAGGCAAGGACATTCAAATTACTTCAAAAGGACGCCAATTGCTAGAATTAGTCCCCGAAGATTTGAAATCCCCAGAACTAACGGCGCGTTGGGAACAAAAATTATCTAAAATCGCAAAAGGCGAACTAGATTATCGTAAATTCACTGCAGAAATGCGCGACTATGCAAAAAAAGCAGTAACTGAAATTAAACAAAACGATAAAAAATTCCGTCACGATAACATTACTTCACAAAAATGCCCAGACTGCGGCAAGCCGATGCTAAAAGTGAAAGGCAAACGTGGTACGATGCTAGTTTGTCAGGACCGTGAATGTGGTCATCGTGAATCTGTTTCAAGAACGACGAATGCTCGTTGCCCTAATTGCCATAAACGAATGGAAATGCGCGGCGAAGGTGATAAACAAATTTTTGTATGTGTTTGTGGACACCGGGAGAAACTATCTACCTTCCAACAGCGGCGTGACAAACAGAAAAACAAAAACGTATCTAAAACAGATGTAGCTAAATTTATGAAAAAACAAAACAAACAAGAAGATGAGCCATTTAACAATCCAATGGCTGAAGCGCTTGCTAAATTAAAGCTAGATAAATAAGAATGGACAAAGCGACCCACTCATATTGAGTGGGTCGCTTTGTTTGACATAGTCTGTCGTATACGAAACAATAAAAGAGCAATCAATACTGAAAAGGAGATGTTTCACGTGAAACATAATCAATTAATTATTGAAACAGATATCCCAGCTAAAATGCGCGATGGTGTAACGCTTTACGCAGATATATATCGTCCAGCAGACGCGGGGGAATATCCAGTTTTACTTACAAGATTACCTTATAGTAAATCATACGGGCTTCACTTTATTCGTCCTAATATTTTGGCGGAGCAAGGGTATGTTGTTATTGTTCAAGATGTTCGTGGCAGATATACGTCAGAAGGAGATTTTGTTCCATACATAGCAGAAGTTGACGATGGATATGATACGATTGAGTGGGCTGCGAACCTTCCTTATGCTAACGGGGATGTCGGCATGTTTGGTTTATCTTATTATGGCTATACGCAAATTTTAGCAGCAATTAGCGGGAACAAACATTTGAAAGCCATTGCTCCAATTATGGCTCAAAATAGTATGACAGATGTTTTCAATGATCATGACGGCGCTTTAGAACTTGGAATGTGGGAAACTTGGAATTTAGAGTCTATGCTCCCAAATATGCTAGCCCGTACTTATAAAACGCACGATGAATTAGAAGAAGCAGCGAATACATTAATGAAAAATCTAGATAATTTAGATACACTGTATCAATTTAAACCTTATAAAGACTGGCCAGCAATTGGTCAAAATGAAATGCCTTATTTCTCTGAGCTATTAAATTATGAACCAACCCATGACCATTGGCGAAAAATCGATGCAAAAAGCAATTATGATAAAATTAATGTACCAGGTCTCCATGTAGCAGGCTTGTATGACTGCTTTTTAGATAAAACAATCGCTAATTTTAAAAATGGTCACTTACGCGGTCTTGGAGATAAGCTCATCATTGGCCCATGGACGCATGCTAATTTCACTCAGATAATAGGTGATCGTGATTTTGGAATGGCGGCCACTAAATGGGGCGAGGCTAATATGCATGCTAGACATATAGAATGGTTCAATCATTGGCTGAAAAATGAGCCTTTACCAGCATCAGCGCCTGTTAATTATTTTGTGATGGGATTAAACGACTGGAAAACAGCTGAAAACTGGCCTCCGCAAAATGCAAATATGACACCACTATATTTTAAAAATGAAAAAGTGAGCGCGGAATTCACACCGCCTGCAACATCTTCAGAAGCAAAATTTAGCTATGATCCAGAAAATCCAGTACCATCAAATGGTGGAGGAACCTTGCATAAGGCGCTACATGCAGATGGACCTCATGATCAACAACAAATTGAACTTCGCGAAGACGTCCTTTGTTACTCGACAGAACCACTAAAAGAAGCAATCGAAGTTACCGGACCAATTCAAGTGAAACTTTGGGCGAAAACAGATGCTCCTAACACAGATTTTACAGCGAAATTAGTAGATGTGTTTCCAGATGGAACGGCTTTTAACTTAGCAGATGGCATCATCCGGGCAGCCAAGCAACACGGTGCTAATGTGCAAAATAACATCAATGAATACACTATCGATCTTTGGGCAACAAGTAATCTTTTCCAAAAAGGGCATCAAATCCGCATCGAAATATCTTCAAGTAATTTTCCGAGGTTTGATCCTAACCCAAATACAGGTGATAGTTTCATTAATTCCACTGAAAGCCAAATCGCCAACCAGACTATTTATCATAGCCCAGAATACCCGTCCCATATTCTCCTTCCAATTATTCGATAGAAAGCTCAGACTTTTGGGCGAAAAGTTTTATATACGGCGCTAGTAAATCATGGTAAAATATGAAAGTATCCGTCAAAAAAATGAAACTTATTCGAAAAGGGAATTTTTATGATAGGTTTCTTTATTAAAATATAGATAAAATGAGTTAATAATTTACTCAAATGAAGGAGAAGTTGCAGTGAAAAACATAATTAAAAAAACAGGGATTGTAATCATGGCAGCATCCCTTGCAGTAAGTGGCTTCTTAGTAAGCCCGAAAGCAGCACAAGCCGCAGAAGCACCAAATGTAAATGCAAACGCAGCAATCGCAATTGAAGAAAGTACCGGTAAAATTTTATATTCAAAAGATGCTGACAAGCTAATGGGCATCGCATCCATGACAAAAATGATGGATGAATATTTATTACTAGAAGCAATTGATAAAGGTAAATTAAAATGGGACGACAAAGTAACCATTTCTGAATATGCTTACAAAGTTTCACAAGACACATCACTATCGAACGTACCACTTAGACTGGGCGAAGAATACACTGTACAAGAATTATATGAAGCAATGGCAATTTACTCTGCAAACGGAGCTGCAATTGCTATTTCCGAAAAAATTGCAGGTTCTGAAAAAGAATTTGTCGATGCTATGAATAAAAAAGCAGACGAACTTAATCTAGGGGAGCACCAATTCGTTAACGCTACGGGTCTTAATAACGAAGACTTAAAAGGCGGTCAGCAAGTGGGTGGACCGAAAGACGAGAACAAAATGACAGCTCGCGGCATGGCGAAGTTAGCAAAACACTTAATAAATGATTACCCAGACGTACTTAAAACTGCTAGTACAACTAAGAAAGAGTTCCGAAAAGGCACATCAGACCAAATTGATATGACAAACTGGAACTGGTTATTACCGGGCTTGATTTACGGGCGCAAAGGTGTAGACGGTTTGAAAACAGGAACAACTGATTATGCTGGAATGTGCTTGACTGCAACCGCTGTACAAGATGGAATGCGAGTTATCACAGTTGTACTCCATGCGAATGGTGGAGCGCCTGGCGAGCATACAAGTGCTCGTTTTGATGAAACAAACAAAATGCTCGATTATGCTTTTAATAATTTTAAAGTAAAAGAAGTACAAAAAGCAGGATCAAAAGTAAAAAATCCTTCTACAATTGCAGTAGATAAAGGAAAAGAAGATACAGTCGGACTCGTTACAAAAGATGCAGTGAAGCTAGTTGTACCGAAGAATGGCAATGCTCCTAAGTTAAATACAAAGGTAACAATGAAAGAAAAAACAATAGAAGCACCTGTTAAAAAGGGCACGGAAGTTGGTAAAATGGAAGTATCTCTAAAAGATGGCGACAAGTTAGGCTATGTTGACGGAAAACAAACAGAAACAATTGATGTACTAACTGCCAGCGACGTTGAAAAGGCAAACTGGTTCATGCTTTCCACCCAAGCAGTAGGTTCTTTCTTTACAGGCATGGGTAATTACGTTTCTGATGGTGTAAAAGGTTGGTTTAATTAACATGAAAAAGTCGATTTCCTAATTAGGAAATCGACCTTTTTTATTTTTTTTGATAGTCTTTATAAAACCATAATAAGAAAAAAATAACACTAATAGTAAAAAATATGATTGGTACTATAATAAGCTTTGTCCCTAGTAAAGTCTGATCAATACTTCCATCCATAAAGCCAGATTGAATCAATAACCCCCTTATAATCCCTAATACTTGGATAACAAAAAGTAAAATAAGGCCAATAAAACCACTTCTAACAAAAAAATTAAAATGCATATGTATGTTCACCTCTGTTTTTATTTTCTTTCTATTCTAAATAATGTTAACATAAAATCTTTGCGATGAAAATGAGACTTTGTATGCTAGGAAAATTCTTAAAAACAGAGTTTCTATTTATTTTAATCTTACAATCTTTACTTCAATCGAATTCTTAATAGTAGCAGATGTCAATAACGGGTTTATATCCAATTATATAATGAAAAATAAAAGTGAGTTCTTACTAAAATCTCGTAAGAACTCACTTTTTTTCAGACTGTAGAGAAAATGTCTATTTATTCAATAACAAACTGATTATGATAAAGCTCAGAATAAAATCCTTCCGCCTTCATCAACTCATCATGGTTACCTTGTTCAATCACTTCACCTTGATGTAGCACGACGATATGGTCGGCATCAAGGATGGTTTTTAAACGGTGGGCGATGACGAAGCTAGTTCGGCCGGAGATTACGTTGTCCATAGCTTTTTGGATGCGGCTTTCGGTTACGGTGTCTACATTACTTGTCGCTTCATCTAGAATTAGAAGAGAAGGGTTCGTAATAATAGTTCTCGCAATACTCATAAGCTGCTTTTGACCAACGCTGAAAATATTGTTTTCATCACTGATTTCTGTTTCATAACCTTTTTCTAGGTTCATAATGAAGTCGTGGATGTTAGCTTGTTTTGCAGCGTTGATTACTTCGTCGTCGCTTGCTTCCGGCTTACCGAAAACGATGTTATCGCGAATGGTTCCTGTAAATAGTACGGAATCTTGTAGCACGATACCGACTTGTTTACGAAGGGAATCAAGGCGAATGTCGCGGATGTCGATATCATCAAAGAGAATCGCGCCACCATCGACATTATAGAAACGGTTAAGAAGGTTCATAACAGTTGTTTTACCAGAGCCAGTTGGACCGACAAGAGCAACCATTTTACCTTTACTTACATCAATCGAAACGTCTTTTAGAACTGGTTTTGCAGGGTCATAAGCAAAATCTACGTGATCTAGTTTGACACCTTTATTAATACCATCAATTGTTTGTAAGTTCTCGCGTTCCACTTCTTCTTCCTCTGCAAATACTTCGCTAACACGACGCGCACCAGTGATTGCTAATTGTAGCAAGCTGTACTGGGACGAAATTTGTGTAAGTGGCATATAGAATTGTTGTGAATATTGAACGAACATAACGATTAAACCAAGAGCGGCTGTGCGTTCAAGGTCGCCGTTTAGAGCTAACCATCCACCGAAGAAGATAACGATAGCTGTATTTAATAGGGAAATACCTTGCATCATTGGGAAAAGTAAACCGGAGTAAACTTGCCCTTTATAAGTGGCGTTTTTAACGATATTGTTTTGTTTAACAAAGCCGTCAATTGTTTCTTCTTCTAAACCATTTGTGATAATGATTTTTTGTCCAGAGATTTTTTCGTCAATGTAGCCGTTAAGTACGCCTAGTTCATCTTGTTGAACATCAACGAATTTACGTGCTTTTCGAATAATCACTGTCGCAATAATAATTGCAAATGGAGCAGATATTAGAGTAACGAAGGCTAGTTCCACGTTTTGTTGGAACATCATGATGATAACACCAATCATTAGCGCGACGTTGGATAGTACTTGGATCAATGCTTGGTTTAGTGTATTGGAAATATTATCTAAGTCGCTAGTGAAGCGGCTAAGCATTTCGCCATCATTGCGGCTATCGAAGAAACGAATCGATAGTTTTTCCATCTTGCGGAAAAGCCCTATACGCATTCTGTTCGTTGATTTACCAGCTACCCCTGTCATAATGATACTTTGGATAAAAGTGGCAGCAGCGAGCAGTACGTAGCAGAGAATCAGCATCCAAATGATATGGATGAAGTCACTCTTGTCATCAACACCCGTTTGCATTAAATTAACCACGTAATCTCCAAGCTCTTGAACGGCGTTACCAATATATTGTGGTGCTTTTACTTGAAGGTATGTCGCAAAAACTACAGCAATTAAAATGACAAAAAGTTGAGGCTTATAACCCCGCAGATAGTGCCAGAAAAAGCGACTAATTTGTTTGAACTCTTTCATTATGCGGTTACCTCCTTGCCTTTTTGAGTGTCGTAAATTTCACGGTAAGTTTCATTTTCTTTCAGAAGTTCTTTATGGGAACCCACACCAACGAGTTTACCTTTATCTAGCACGAGAATTTTATCTGCTTGAATAACAGAAGAAATTTTTTGTGCAATAATGAATGTAGTAGTGTCATCAAGCTCTTTATTCAGGGCTTCTTTAACCAATTTCTCAGATTTTGCATCAAGCGCACTTGTGCTGTCATCTAGAATTAGTACTTTCGGGGAACCGATAACGCCACGTGTAATCGAAAGGCGTTGTTTTTGTCCACCGGAGAAGTTGTTTCCGCGCTCGGAAACAGGTGCTTCATAAAGTTTTGCTTGTTTATCTATAAACTCTTTCGCTTGTGCTATTTTACTTGCGTGTTCCATTTCTTCGGCAGTTGCGTCTTTTTTACCATGACGTAAATTGTCTGCAATCGTTCCAGAGAAAAGAATCGCGCGTTGAAGCACGAAGGAAACAGTGCTGCGAAGGGTTTTCTTGTTGATATCTTTTAGGTTAGTTCCGCCGATAATAACTTCACCTTCCGTTGGGTCGTAAAGTCGGGGGATTAGTTGGGCAAGAGTGGATTTACCAGAACCTGTTGCACCAACAATACCGACCATCTCACCAACACTTGCTTTGAATGAAATATCTTCCAGAGCAGGCGTATCGTCACCGTCGTATTTAAAACTAACATTACGGAATTCAACTGTACCTTCTAGGTCTTGTTCTGGTGCGTTTTCATTGTAAGTAATATCTGGTTCTGTTTCCAGAACTTCGGTAATACGTTTCAAAGAAATAAGCGCACGAGAAGCCATCATCATCAGCATACCACCGATAATAATTGCCATCATAATTTGCATTAAGTAGTTCATGAACGATGCGATAGCTCCGATAACTTCAGGATTATCTGCAGCCATATCGCCTACAAAGAAAATAGAAACAACAATTGCTAAGTTAGAAACGAGCATAAATGCAGGAATCATTACGGAGAAAAGCGTTCCAACGATGATTGTGTGGCGAGTTAATTTGTCACTGACAGTTGTAAAGCGACCAATTTCATTATCTTCTTGCACGAAAGATTTAACTACGCGCATGCCAGCAAGGTTTTCTTTTGCAATAGAATTCACTCGGTCAATTAACTTCTGAATAATGGCAAAGTGTTTACCCATAGACCCGAATGTGAATACAACAATCAGAACAACAAGAACAACGAGTACAATAATTACCCACCATAATTCAGGTAAAGTAAACATCGCTAAGATAAAAGCCCCGATAAACATAATCGGAATTCTCGTAAGCGATTGTAGTGAAAGCATCACTAAGTTTTGTACTTGGGTAATGTCGTTTGTTTGTCGAACAACTAGATTACCAGTCGAAAGTTTTTCGATGTTGCTGAATGAAAATGTTTGGATTTTACGGAAACTAGATTCACGAATATCTGCGCCGACGCCTTGAGCGACTTTGGCTGAAAGTATTGTGTTTAGGATCCCGGCGATAAGGCCGACTGCGGCAATACCGATTAAAAGTGCGCCGATGGATGAGATTTCATCCATATCGTCTTTCATGATGGCGTCTAGGACTTGCTGAAGTAACTTTGGTTGCCATAGTTGTGAGATAACCATGACTACTACAAACAGTGTAGATAATGTCGCTTGTAGTTTGTATTTTTTTAGATGGTGAAACAATACTTTCATGATTTTCCTCCCTTGGAAAACGGAAATAAAAACGTGCGAACACATATTCTAATATAGATTGTGAAAATTTGCAAGTAATATTTTCACAAATTGTAAATATGGCGAAAATATGGCGAATCCGACAAATGATTTCATTTTAAATTGTGAAATTTCTATAGTTTTATTGTTTAATTTCTACTTCTACAAATCCTCTTACGCTATTAATTAACCACACATAGTCCGCTTCTAAAAGGTCTTTTTTTGCTAGTGTTTTCTCGGAAATCTTATTTTTTGCTAATAGTTCGGCTCTCATTGTCCCTGAAAGAAGACCTGAAGTTACTGGAGGCGTGAAAAAACAGCCATTTATACCTAGAACTATATTCCCGTTAATAAATTCTGTCAGTTCACCCTGTTCATTCCAAAGTAGGGTTTCATCGGTTTGAGTATTTTTTAAGTCTTCATAGATCTTTCGATGAGTCGTTTTATGATAGAGAAATAAATCATTCGAAAGTACTGGTTTATCAGCAAGTTGCGCTGTTATTCGCTTGTTTTTGGTGTCAATTTTTGTTAGTGCTAAATCATGTGCGCCCTCAGGATGTAATAAAAAGCGCATTTTGTATGTGCCGGTCGTATTTTTTTGCGCTGTTTTGGTCCATAGCTTCTCCGTTTCTTCCCTATTAAAAGGAATGCCGAAAAAGTCTGCGCTTGTTTGTAGTCGTTTTAAATGATATTCGGTTCGGAAGAGCTCACCGTTTTCAATTCGCAAACATTCAATTAAAGAAAATTTCGTCGCCTTTTCTAAAATAGCTGATTTTGCGTGGATTTCGGAAAATTCGCTAGCAGCTTCAGAATCCCAGACGATACCTCCACCAACGCCATAAGTTGCCTTATTGTCTGTGATAGCAATAGTACGAATCGGTACATTGAAAATCGCATTTCCGTTAGGTTCTAAAAAGCCAATTGTTCCGCAGTATACACCGCGAGGAGAATCTTCTAGTTCTGAAATAATTTCCATTGTTCGTGCTTTAGGCGCGCCAGTTATCGAGCCGCACGGGAAGAGCGCTTTAAAAACAGCTGTTAAATCAGTCTCAGGAGGTGTTTCTGCAGTAATAGTTGAAGTCATTTGCCAAACAGTTGGATAAGGTTCCAGCGTCATTAACTGAGGAACTTTGACACTTCCGGGAACCGCAATCATCCCAAGGTCATTTCGTAATAAATCGACAATCATCACATTTTCTGCACGGTTTTTAGGATCGTTTTTTAGCCAATCATGTGCTTCTAAGTCCGCTTGCTCCGTTATTCCGCGACGAATAGTGCCTTTCATCGGGCGAGTCGTTAGAAGATTTTCCTTCCATTTAAAAAAGAGTTCGGGGGAGGCGGAGATAATCTCAAAGTCACTTGTTGAAAGTAGGGCGGTGTAATTCGCCTTTCCAATCTGCTGTAACGTTTCATAAGTTGCTTGAGAAGAAAAGTTGTTTGGCACATCACTTTGAAGTCGCACGGTGTAGTTAATTTGGTAAGTATTTCCAGCAGCAATTTCAGCTTTGATTTGCTCTATTTTCTCGGTGTATTCAGGGAAACTAGTATCCATTTTAAAAGAGAGCGGCGAGGAATCAGGTGTTTCGGTAGCTGTATCGGTAAAATTATCGTATACGCCAAACCAAACGAGTGGCATGCTTTCGCTCGGTTTTTTTGTTTTTAAATTACTTCGAAAAGCAGGAGCGGCCTCATAACTGACAAAACCAGCGACGTATTTTCCTGATTTTTGGGCGTTTTCGGCAGCTTTCATTATAGGAAGAACTTCTGCTAAATCATATGCAACTAGTTCATACAGTGGATTTTCAAAAATCTTTGTGTCGCCTTCAAAATCAAATCGTAATAAGCTCATTTAACATTTCTCCCTAATCGTACAAAGTTTTTAAGTATTGCATGTCCATTTTCGGATAGGATTGCTTCTGGGTGGAACTGGACGCTGTGAATGGGTTTGGTTGCATGAACTAGCCCCATTATAACGCCGTCTTCAGTCACGGCGGTTACTTTCAAATTGACTGGAACTGTTGTAGGATCGATAACTAAGGAATGGTAACGCGTTACTTGGAAAGCAGGTTCAAGGTCTGCAAACAAACCTTCCCCAGTATGCGAAATGACACTTGTTTTTCCGTGAACTGGGACGTTTGCCGGCACCACTTTTGCCCCGAAAAAATGACCAATCATTTGATGACCAAGGCAAATCCCGAGAATAGGAACTTGAATTTTATCTAGTAGAGCTAAACTAATAGGGAAGTCTTCCGGGGAACCTGGTCCTGGTGATAAAACTACCATTTCGGGAGCGATCTGTTGAAAGGCTTCAAGTGAAAAACTGGTAGCAGAGACAACCTGCACCTCCTCTTGGAGCTCTAAAAAATATTGGTATAAATTATATGTAAATGAATCATTATGGTCGATGATTAAAATCACTTTAAATCCCCCTAGTTAAAACGGTTATACTCTTTTATAGCAAATAGCTAGAGAGATAACAAGCCCGAATGTTTAAAGCCGGGAGCCGAGTGGAAAGGTACACTAAATAACCAAAGGAAGGTGTTTGAGATGAAAAATGAACTAGAAGATAAGATTCTTGCCATTTTGGAACAACATCAAGTGGGTGTATTAACATCCGTACAAGGAGACTATCCTCATGCTAGGTATATGACATTTCTTCATGATGGCTTAACGCTTTACACACCATCTGGCAAAGAATTACCGAAGACAGAAGAAGTTCGCAGAAACCCACACGTATCCGTTTTAATTGGTTACGAAAGCCCTGGTTCTGCATTTTTAGAAATTAATGGTTTGGCGTCTCTTGAAGAGGATGAATCAATCAAAGAACGTATTTGGGAAAACATTTCTAAAGAATGGTTCCGAGGCGAAGATTCACCATCCTTTGTCGTTATAAAAATTGTTCCGGAACAAATTAGAATACTGAATTCTGATGATGACGGTCCAGACACGCTCGATTTAATCGGTTAAAGATTTGCTTGTAATTTAAGCAGATATGCGATAGAATAACTTTAAATTAATACGAAAAGCGAAGACAAGAAGTAGTAATAAGGTAGAGTTTCTAAAGAGAGCCAGTGGTTGGTGTGAACTGGTGAAGTTTCCTTATGAATCCATCTTGGAGTGAGTGGTGGAAAGCATGGTTTTGCGAGTAAATCATTCCGGCTGGGTCCGTTAAACCTAAATGAAGCTGGGGATTTTTTTAGATCCCAATAAGGGTGGCAACGCGGTTAACTCTCGTCCCTTTCCTGTTAATTCGGGAAAGTACGGGAGTTTTTATATGGAAAAAAATAAAGGAGGAGTTAGCATGTTAGATGTTAAATTGTTACGTAATAATTTTGATGAAGTAAAGCAGAAATTACAAAATCGCGGGGAAGACTTGGGTGAATTCGAGAAATTTGGCGAGTTAGATAAACGCCGCCGTACTCTGATTGTGGAGACAGAAGCGCTGAAGAGTCAGCGTAATGAGGTGTCTCAAGAAATCGCTAAATTAAAACGTGAAAAACAAGACGCGGATGCTAAAATTGAAGAAATGCGTGTTGTTGGTGATCGTATTAAAACATTAGATATCGAACTACGCGAAATTGACGAGAAGTTAGATATGATTTTAATGTCGATTCCAAATATTCCACACGAATCTACTCCGGTTGGCGAATCGGAAGACGATAACGTGGAAATCCGCAAATGGGGCGAAGTACGCGCATTTGATTTTGAACCAAAAGCGCATTGGGATTTAGGAACAGACTTAGATATCCTTGATTTTGAAAATGCTGCGAAAGTAACTGGTAGCCGTTTTGTCTTTTATAAAAAATTAGGTGCAAGACTGGAACGAGCGCTTATTAACTTTATGATGGACTTGCATTCGAATGAACATGGCTACGAAGAAATGTTACCGCCTTACATGGTAAACCGTGCGAGCATGACAGGAACTGGTCAATTGCCGAAATTTGAAGAAGATGCTTTCTTAATTGAAGCAGAAGATTATTTCCTTATTCCAACAGCGGAAGTACCAGTAACAAACTACCACCGCGAAGACATTTTAAAAGCAGAAGACTTACCAAGAAAATATACAGCGTTTAGCGCATGTTTCCGCTCTGAAGCGGGATCTGCTGGTCGCGATACGCGTGGTTTAATCCGTCAACATCAATTTAACAAAGTGGAATTAGTTCAATTTGTGAAACCGGAAGATTCTTACGTGGCGCTAGAAAAATTAACTGGTAACGCAGAAGAAGTATTGCGTCGCTTAGAATTGCCATACCGCGTACTAAGCATGTGTACGGCTGATTTAGGCTTCACTGCTGCTAAAAAATATGATTTAGAAGTTTGGATTCCAAGCTACAATTCTTATCGTGAGATTTCTTCTTGCAGTAATTTTGAAAGCTTCCAAGCAAGACGCGCTAACATTCGTTTCCGTCGTGAGCCAGGAAGCAAACCAGAATACGTGCATACACTAAATGGTTCTGGCTTAGCGCTAGGACGTACAGTGGCTGCCATTTTAGAAAATTACCAAGATGCAGATGGTTCTGTACGCATTCCAAAAGTATTGCAAGGTTACATGGGCGGTATCGAGAAAATAGAATTACCAAAATAATATGGAAGAAGGAACTGTAATGGCGAACCTTAGCGAATTACCAAACATTGGCAAAGTACTGGAGCAAGACTTAATAAAAGCCGGGATAAAAACCCCAGCTGAGCTAAAAGATGTTGGAAGCAAAGAAGCCTTTTTACGTATTTGGGAAAATGATTCAAGCGTTTGTCTAAGTGAATTATGTGCACTTGAAGGAGCTGTGCAAGGTATCAGGTGGCATGATTTAGACGAAGCAAAGAAAAGTGAACTCAAAAAGTTTCATCAATCCTTATAGAAAAAGCGACGATGCATTTACGCATCGTCACTTTTTTATTTCCCGGGAAATAGTTATTTTAACTGTTGTTCTGCAAAGGAAGCGTAAAGTGGATGAGAAGCCACTAATTCACTATGTGTGCCACGACCGGTTATTTCACCATGTTCGATAAAGAGGATTTGGTCGGCATTGACAATAGTAGAAAGGCGATGAGCGATAACAAAAGTAGTTCGACCTTCCATTAAGTTTGCCAATGCTTGTTGAACGATTTGCTCGGATTGGCTATCTAAACTAGCTGTAGCTTCGTCTAACATAAGGATATTAGGATTACGCAAGAATGCTCGAGCAATGGCAATTCGCTGTCTTTGACCTCCTGAGAGCTTCACGCCACGTTCGCCGACTTCGGTTGCCATTTTGTCAGGAAGTTCGGAAATAAAACCGTCAGCGTAAGCTAGTTTTGCTACATTCCATAGCTCATCTTCCGTAATTTCTCGGTCCAAACCATAACAAAGATTATCGCGAATTGTACCAGAAAGCATCGCACTTTCTTGGGAAACATAACCAATTTGTGTGCGCCATGAGTTAATCGAAATCTCGGAAAGAGGAATATCGCCTACTAAAATTTCTCCCGTTTTCGGTTGATAAAAACGTTCTAAAATCGCAAATAAGGTTGATTTCCCTCCACCACTTGGGCCAGCGAATGCGATAACTTCTCCGGGTTTTGTATCAAAAGAAACATGTTTTAGAATAGGTTCACCTTCATTATAGGAGAAGGAAATATCAGATGCGCGAATGGTTTTTCCGCTCACATCTACTTTTTTACCAGCGTCGAAATCTTCTTCTGTTTCATTTAAAATATCCGCAATTCTCTCCGTTGCGCCTTTTGCTTTTTGAAGTTGGGCGAAGAATGTTGCGAAAGAAGTGACAGGAACGATAATTTGGAACAGATAGAGCAAGAAGGCGATGAGCGTACCAGTAGTCATTGTTCCAGCTGAAACACGAATCCCGCCGTAACCAATGATGCCAACGATAACCCCCATGACAACAAAGAAAATTAGCGGTCCAAGCACAGCAACAACTTTCGCCTCACGAATACCAAAGCCAAATAGGCGATTAATTCCTTGATGACCAGCCTCGGTTTCTAGTGTTTCCGCATTCGAAGCCTTTACGAGTCTAGCTTCTGATAGCGTTTGGCTAATGGAACCAGTGAAGTTAGCCGTTTCATTTTGAAGACCTTTAGATATTTTAAACATTTTCTGACCAAGTGGCGCGACAACTAGCGCAGTAATTGGAACGGCCACTAAAATGATGAGTGTCATTTTCCAGTCCATGAAGAACAAGATAATAATCGCACCGACAACAGAAATTATCCCAGTTACAAATTGTGGGAGATGATCGGCAATCAGCTCCTTAACCACTACTGTATCATTTACCATACGACTTACCATTTCCCCAGTCTTTGTATTATCGAAGTAAGAAACTGGTAAGTGCACAATTTTCTTCCATAAACGTTCGCGAATCGTTGCAACGACTTTCTGACCCATGTAGTTAAGCAAGAAAATCGAGAAGCCATTCGTTATTGCTTGTAGGATAAATGCCAACACAATTAAAGCAATCATTTTTACATCGAGTGAAGCTATTGAAAAGCCATCAATTAAGTTCTTTGTAAAAAGCGGCACAACAAGGCCGGCAACTGTAGTTATCACACTAGCAAATAAAGCGCAGAAAATTATCCAATTCGCGGGTTTTGCGCTAATAAGTAACTGGAAAAATTTTCGCCAACTATATTTTTTCTGATCCATTCATTTCACCCTTCCTGAGTTACCCATCCATAAATTACTTACTTTTTAAGTATAATCAATTTACCTAAAAATAAACCAGTCTAAAGTGGTAATTATTGAATTAATATCTGAATTTGAATATTTAACAAAAGTAACAAAAAGTTCGAATTTATGTCAAAATGTTAATTGGAAACGAGATATAAATTAAGTATTTTATAAAAAGTTGTAATATATTTATCTTTAATTGGGTTTTTGGCTTTTTATGACTTACTGTGAATAGGATTTTGAATATGGCCTTTATGATATAATTACGAAGAGTTTCTTCAATATAATATAGCAAAGGAGAGAATATGCTATTCTTAAAAGAGCTTGAATCCAATCTAACGGTTAGCAAATTAATGGAGTTGTGCTTTGAACATCCAAATTACAAAGACTACTGCTCGGTTATCAGCACCAAGAAGGGTGAGGTTCTAGAAAGTTTAAGTCCGGCTGGAACAAAAGTATATTTTGTTCTAAGCGGCATATACGGGATGATTGTAGAGGAAGATGCAGAAATGGAAGAAGAAAGCTGTAAAGAATGCATTGTTCGTTTCTTGCAAAAAGGAGATAGTTTTGGACTATATCATCTTTTTTACGATGAATGGAGCCCGCATGTTTCGATGCAGAGCTTAGGTCACGGAGAAGTTATGGAAGTAGATAGCAATTTCTTGTTCTCTATTTTTGACAAAAAAGATGAGAATAACTTTTTTATGATTAAAGTGATGGCAGAAGAATTACGTGAAGCCCATACATTTGCAAAACTAAGCTTCTTAAAAAAGGAAGAACGAATCCGCAAAGCCATTCTCAAATGCGCTCAAACTTTAGGAACGTTTTCTGATAACGGGATATTGCTACCAAGAGAAATTACGCAAGAAGTACTTGCAAGATACACAAATACATCACGCGAATATGTGGCTCATACAGTCATGCATTTAATTAAAGAGGATATAATTAGAAATAGACCAAAGCCTCTCTTAGTGATGGATAAAACTCGATTATAATTTTGTTTCACGTGAAACTTTTTGGAATGCTAAACGGCATTCTTTTTTTATGCCGAAAAAGCACATCGAAAGCATTATTTAAGCTTTTGCGTTATAATGGCTCTGTAATTGAAAGCGCTTGATAGAAAAGGAGGATGTTTTAATGAGATTTTTTATCGATACAGCGAACGTAGAAGAGATTAAAAAGGCTAACAGAATGGGATTTATTTCCGGGGTTACGACAAACCCATCACTTGTTGCAAAAGAAGGTCGCGATTTTAATGAGGTCATTCAAGAAATTACATCCATTGTTGACGGACCAATTAGCGGCGAAGTAGTTAGTTTAGAAGCAGATGAAATGATTGCAGAAGGTCGAGTTATTGCGAAAATCCATCCGAATATGGTTGTGAAAATACCAATGACTGGGGAAGGCTTGGCAGCAGTAAAAGTGTTGACGGAAGAAGGTATTAAAACCAATGTGACACTCGTATTTTCTGCCACACAAGCCTTACTTGCGGCACGAGCTGGCGCGACCTATGTATCGCCATTTTTAGGACGATTAGACGATATAGGCGACGATGGCTTGGTTCTGATTCGTGACATTGCGGATATTTTCGAGATTCACGGGATTCCAACAGAAATTATTTCAGCAAGCGTACGGCACCCAATCCATGTTATTGAATGTGCCAAAGCCGGTGCTGACATTGCTACCGTGCCATTTAAAGTATTCGAGCAAATGTTAAAACATCCTCTGACTGACAGCGGGATTGATAAATTTCTTGCAGATTGGGAAGCGGCAAAAAAATAATGAGGTAGGTTTCAAACTATGAATCAAACATTTATCGTGAAAAAAGAGCACATTAGCCAATACCCTAATCCGCTTTTTGTAAATAAAAATGAGTCTATTTGGGTGTTTGAAGAAGATACAGAATATCCAGGTTGGATTTTTTGTAAAGTGAAGTCGTCTGGAAAAGAAGGCTGGATTCCGAAACAAATCATTCAAATAAGTAATGATGGAAAGAGTGGGACCGTATCAGAAGATTACTCTGCACGTGAACTAAATGTTAAACCAGGCGATAAATTAGAAAGTAATCGTGAACTTAATGGTTGGGTTTGGTGCGTGACAGAAGAAAATGAAGCTGGCTGGGTACCACGAGAAAATTTAGAAGTATAAAATGTTTCACGTGGAACATTTTAAGTAAATATAGCAAAAAAGCGAAGGGTTTAGTTTTACTTTCGCTTTTTTTGTGGAATAATTAAGGATAACGATAGAAGAATCTAGGTGGATTTATGGAAAATTGGAAGAAGAATTTGTATGTTGTCTGGGTGGGGTGTTTTCTAACCGGGACCGGATTAAATTTAATCATGCCATTTTTACCATTATATATTGAAGAATTAGGCGTACATAATCCGGATCAAGTAAGTATGTGGTCAGGGATTGCGCTCAGTTCGACCTTTTTAGTATCAGCTATTATGTCGCCGATTTGGGGTAAATTAGCGGATCAAAAAGGACGGAGAATTATGCTTTTACGAGCAGCACTGGGAATGGCGATAGCGATGATTTTGATGGGACTCGTAAGCAATGTATACCAATTCGTTGGTTTGCGCTTATTAATGGGGATTTTTTCAGGATATATTTCGACTGCCAATGCGCTAATCGCTACACAAGTTCCTCGTCATCGTAGTGGCTGGGCTCTTGGGGCACTATCAACGGCAGCGGTTTCGGGCGTGCTAATTGGCCCGTTAATTGGTGGAGCGTTGTCGGACACATTTGGTGTTAGACCAGTATTTTACATCACAGGAGTACTTCTTTTAGGTAGTTTTTTCTTAACACTTTTCTTTGTAAAAGAGAAATTTACGCCAGTAGAAAAAAAGGAAATGCGGTCGGGGAAAGAAGTTTTCTTATCGCTTAAAAACCCGGGCTTAATTATTTCCTTGTTCATTACGACGATGATGATTCAAATTGCGTCCAACTCAGTTAATCCTATTTTGACATTATATGTACGTGATTTGGCAGGAAATGCACAAAATATTGCTTTTATTAGTGGGATGATTGCATCGGTTCCCGGAGTTGCGGCTCTTATTGCGGCACCAAGGCTTGGGAGGTGGGGTGACCGAATTGGCTCGGAGCGGATATTGTTAGGTGCGCTCATCGGCTCAATGTTACTACAAATCCCAATGGCTTTCGCACAAAACCCACTACAACTTGGTATTTTGCGTTTCTTATTAGGTCTTACAGATGGTGCCTTGCTTCCGGCGGTTCAATCATTGCTTACAAAAAATACACCGCGTGAGGTTGCAGGTCGAATTTTTGGTTATAATCAATCTTTTCAATATATTGGGAATGTCATCGGACCGCTTGTTGGGTCAAGTGTTGCTGCTCATTTTGGTTACGGAGATGTCTTCCTCGTAGTTGCTGGCTTTATTTTTATCAATGTACTAATCAGTTTTTATTTCAACCGAAAAATGCACGGAGAGAAGGGGAATCATGCCAACTAATCTAATACAATTACCAGGAATAGGTAAAAAAATGGTGTTAATGTTAAATGAAATTGGGATTGAAGAGGTTGCTGATTTAAGAGGGAAGAATCCGCTTGAGTTATATGAGGATACTTGCGATAAGCGAGGCGAGAGAATGGATCCGTGTGTACTTTATACGTATCGCTGCGCAGTCTATGTTGCGGAAACGGATGAAGCGGAGCAAGATGTTGATTTGCGAAAATGGTGGAACTGGAAAGATAAACAACATACAAATGAAAGGAATTTAAAGAATGAATAAGTTGAATGAAGCACTTAAAAAAGCTGAACGCATCGTTTTTCTAACTGGGGCGGGTGTTTCTGTCCCTTCTGGAATTCCGGATTATCGCTCGAAAAACGGCTTATATGCTGGGATGAGTAGCCCGGAATATATGTTGAGTCATACGTGTCTTGTGCGTGAACCAGAGAAGTTTTATCAATTTGTTACAGAGAACATGTACTATCCGGATGCAGAGCCAAATGCGATTCATACAAAAATGGCTGAAATCGAAGCGAAAAAAGATGTCACGATTATTACGCAAAATATTGATGGACTTCATGAAAAAGCGGGTTCGAAAAAAGTAGTGAATTTCCATGGCAGTCTATATCATTGTTATTGTCAAAACTGCGGAATGACTGTTACCGCAAAGGATTATTTGAAATCGGATATTCATACGGATTGTGGTGGGGTTATTCGGCCAGATGTGGTGCTTTACGAAGAAGCAATTTCAGAAAGTGCGATAGATCAATCACTTACTGCTATTAGGAAAGCGGATTTGATTGTCATAGTAGGAACGTCATTCCGTGTGAGTCCGTTTTGTAATTTAACGGATTATCGGAATAAAAAAGCACGAATTTTTGCTGTGAATAAAGAACGAATTTCGCTTCCTTATCCATTTGAAATGATGGAAAGTGACGCGGTGAAAGTTTTCGCGGAGATTTGAAACCTTGCAGTAATAGGGGTGGCGTGATAAAATTTTCTTAACCGGCAAATTGTCCGGAATATTTAGAGAAAATGCATGGTCGTTTTCTCGATGAAAATAAGGAGTGGAGAGTTCCATATGAACCCTGACCCCGAGAGTCAGCAGATTATCTTGCAGTTAATTCTTATTGTGGTGTTGACGATGCTCAACGCATTCTTTGCCTCAGCAGAGATGGCCCTTGTATCACTGAACAAAAATCGTGTAAAAAGCCAGGCAGAAACCGGTGATAAAAAAGCGGTTATGCTAGCTAAACTCGTAGATGATCCAAGTAAATTTCTAGCTACTATTCAAGTTGGTATTACGCTTGCGGGATTCTTCTCCAGTGCGTCAGCCGCCACTAGTATTGCGACTAGACTTGAATCTGTTTTTGGAGGAAGTAGTTTTGCGAAAGAGTTATCCATTATCGTCGTAACTATTGTGTTATCATATATCACGTTAGTTTTCGGTGAACTTTATCCAAAACGTTTAGCACTTCAAAAATCAGAAAAAATTGCCCGTGTTTCTGTACGACCAATCATGGCAGTTGGTGTTGTACTTCGTCCGTTCGTAAAATTCCTATCTTTTTCAACTGATATTCTTGTGAAATTAACGAGAATGGAGAAAAATACGGATAATGAAAAAATGACGCGAGAGGAAATGCAGCTATTGATTGAAACCGGTCGACGTGACGGTGTAATTGAGGTAGAAGAATTACAAATGCTTCGTGGTGTATTTGAAATGGATAATAAATATGCACGTGAAGTGATGGTGCCACGAACAGATGCGTTTATGATTGATGCCGAAACAGAATCGGAAGAACTTTGTGACGCATTATTAAGTGAGAATTTTTCAAGGGTTCCCGTCTATACAGGCGATCAGGACTCCGTGCTGGGTATTCTGCATATGAAAGATTTTTTTGCGGAAGCAAGAAAGTCAGGTTTTGAAAACATTGATGTGAAAGGACTCGTTAAAGACGCGTATTTTGCGCAAGAGACGATGTTTATTGACGATCTACTTAAAAACATGCAAAGAACTCGAAATCAAATGGCTATTTTAATGGATGAATACGGTGGTGTTGCTGGTATTGTCACTGTAGAAGATTTATTAGAAGAAATTGTTGGCGAGATTGACGATGAAAATGATGTGTTTTCGGATGAAGTGAAGAAAATTGATGAGACGACATTTATCGTAGAAGGCCGCATGCCGCTTGATGATTTCAATGAAATGTTTCACGTGGAACTTCCATCACGTGGCGTAGATACTGTGGCTGGATTTGTGCTTACTTTAACTGGGACAATTCCAGAAGAAGATGATAAAGTAGTAGTAGAATACGGTACACTTCGATTTACAGTAGAAGAAATGAATGATGCCAGACTGGTTTCGGTTCGTGTCGAAAAAGACATCCAAACAAGCGAACTTGAACAGATGGCTTAATGATAAAAATAGGAGTGCGGTATGAGAAATCTGTCCGCACTTTTTTCTTAGGAATGAGGTTTTTAAAATGCCCAATATTAAAGAAATAGCCAAATTAGCGGGAGTTTCAGTGACGACAGTGTCACGAGTGCTCAATAACCATCCGTATGTTGCGGAGGAGAAAAGAGCCCGTGTGAAAGCTGTTATTGATGAATTAGATTATTCACCTAACCGTAGTGCCATGGATTTAGCGCGTGGGAAAACAAATACGGTTGGCGTGATTATACCTTATAATGATCACCCGTGGTTTGACAAAATTGTAAATGGTATTTTGGAAGTAGCTTTTAAAAACCGTTATTCGGTAACACTTTTTCCAACAGGATATGATCCGAAAGAAGAAGAAAAGTACTTGATGCGTCTTAAAACGAAACAGGTGGATGGCCTGATTATTACTTCTCGTGCCAATAATTGGGACGTGATTTTGCCGTACCTTGCGTATGGGCCGATTATTGCGTGCGAGTATGTGGAATCAAAAGAAGTATCGTGCTCTTATATTGACCGCGTGAAAGCATACCGGGCTGGATTTCAGTTTTTGGAAGATGAAGGTTATAAAAAAGTGGCTTTTACAGCGGGGAGAGCATCGCGTGAAAGTACGAGTACATATGGAAAAATTAATGCTTATGAGCAAGTTTTTGGTCCAGTGGGTGATAATCGGTTTTTAAGTGAGTGTTATACGCTTGAAGATGGTTTGAAGGCTGGGGAGCATTTTTTTGCAGCGGGGAAAGACTGGCCTGATGCGATTTATGCGAATGGTGATGAGGTTGCAGCGGGGGTTATGTATCACGTGAAAAAACTCGGTCTGCGTGTTCCGGAAGATGTCGCTATTTTAGGGCAAGAAAATCTCCCAATTGGTAAGGTTTTAGAAATCACAACGCTTGATCATAACCTAAAAAAATTGGGAGAAAATGCTTTTACTATTTTTGAGCAAGGCAAATTGCAAAGAATTAAAGTGGAGCATGAGTTGATTAGAAGAAAAACAGTCTAAAAATTATTTGCCAATTAAAGTTAGTTTGGCGATGTTTTCCGCCGTACGTTCGAGGTTTTTCGTCGTATTTTCAAAAAGAGTGGGTAAATCTGTTATTTCAGGGATGTTTGGGAAAAAAGCATCGATGCCGTGCTGTTGGGCTAGGTTGTTTTCGAGTGCAAGGCTGCCGACAATAGCCAGAACGAAGCAACCTTGTTTTTTAGCTTCTTGAGCGATTTGAACAGGAATTTTCCCCATCATCGATTGCTTGTCCATTCGTCCTTCACCAACAATAACAATATCGGCGTCTTTCATTTTATCTTTCATATTAGAAAGTTCCATAACAAGAGTTGAACCGCTTAATAAGTCTGCATTTAGGAAGGTCATTAGTCCAGCAGCGATACCACCAGCGGCTCCAGCTCCTTTTTTTGTGGTGATTTTTTGAGAAGAAAATTGGTCGAGTTTTGCTCCGTAGTTCTGCATGGCGTTCTCTAGTTTAACGAGCATGTCGGGACTTGCCCCTTTTTGAGCACCGAAAACAAATGTAGCACCGTTTTCTCCAAGAAGTGGATTCGTCACGTCACAGGCTATTTGGAATTGAATGTTTTTCAGCTTTGGGTTAAGATTGCTGGCATCAATATAGGCTAGCTCTTGCAAATGAATACCGCCGGGCGGAATAGGCTGTTTGTTTTTATCAAGTAGTGCAACGCCCAAAGCTTGGATTAGCCCAGCGCCGCCATCGTTTGTACCACTTCCGCCTAGCCCGATAATGATTTTTTTGACGTTGTGATTCAGTGCCGCCAAAATTAGTTCACCGACTCCTTTAGAGCTCGCGTAAGCTGGATTGCGGTCTGCCGCTGGGATTAAATCTAATCCAATCGTGTTGGCGGACTCGATAATCGCAGTTTCTTGGCTAGTGTGAATACCGTAGGGGGCCGTTATTTTGTGACCGTTTAGGTTGGTTACTTCTGCTTGGAACAATTCCACCTCGGAAGACTCACTTAAAACAGTAAGAAAACCCTCACCCCCGTCAGAAACAGGGGCAAGGCTAATTTGATCGGCTGGACGAGCTTTAGTCCAGCCTTTTTTTATGGCAGTTGCTACTTCCACCGCAGTGGCGCTCTCTTTGAATGAATCAGGTGCGATGACGATTTTCATTGGACAGCCTTCTTAATCCAGACAACTTCATACGCGGTTAAATCAAGTTCACTCGCAACGGGTTGATTGGTTAATAAATTCGTGCCGGAGAAAGCGAGCGTTTTGCGGATATTATGAGAAGTGACGTTGATAATTCCATAAATACATTCTTTCTCAGATTCCCGTTTAATCGCAAAAACATCTGGTCCTAAATCTAAAATTTCTTGGGTTGCAAATGGTGAAAAAGCGGTGTGGTTTCGTCTGATTTGCACCAATTTTTTCAGCGATGTGAAAATGGTTTGGCGATAAGTGTCTGTTTCAAGTTCATGAACCAATTGATTTTTTTCCAGTTTTTCACGGTTGATGCGGCGATTAATACCGGATTCTTCGTAACCAACAAGGTCGTTTTTAGAACCTAGAAGGGAATGATAGTAAATCGCTGGGACGCCTTGAAGTGTTAGCAAAATACTATGGGCAGCGATAATTTTTTTCGTTACGAGTTCTTCGGTTGTGTCTTCGCCCGGGTTTTGCAGGGCTTCACCGTAGTTAATATTAAGTTCGTATACCGACTGCGTGCCATCTGCGTTGTCTTTATAGGAGACTTGGCCACCGTTTTGGACCGCTTTTTGGACGAGAGAATTGATTTCTTCGTCGGAAAGAATTCCGGTCGCAGGGCGCATACCAATTCCGTCATGACTTGCTAAGAAGTTAAAATAAGTCGCTGTACTAGAAACTTGTGAAATGGATTTCGCCCACTTCGAAAGTTTCGTTGTATCATGGCAAGTGAAGGTATGGAGCACAAGTGGCGGAAGCGGGAACTGATAAACCATATTTGCTTCATTTTCGCCATCGCCAAAATAACTAATGTTTTCTTCATGAGGGACGTTGGTTTCTGTGATAATTTGCAGATTCGGATATAGTTCATCAATCAGCAGACGCCAAAGCGAAATGATTTCATGCGTTTCTGGTAGGTGCATACAAGTCGTGCCAGATGTTTTCCATAAAAATCCAATGGCATCAAGACGAATGCTTGTAGCTTGCTTGGATGCATAGAAAAGCAGGACATCTGTTAAGGCTACAAGGCAATCGATATTACGGACGTTTAAGTCTAACTGATCTTCGCTAAAAGTAGTCCAAAGTTCTTTGTCGTTTTCGTATTTGTGGAACAGCGGAGAAGTTCGCGGACGAGTGACGTTTTTATAATCAAATTGGCTGTCCTTCTCGATGAAAAATTGATTGTACGGCGCTTCGTTATCGGAGAATCGCTTGAACCAATCACTTGATTTCGACATATGATTCGCTACGAAATCAAGCATCACTCGGAAGTTCTCAGACATTTTTTGAACGTCATCCCAGTCGCCAAGCTGTTCGTCAATTTGCTTGTAGTCTGTGACAGAGAAGCCATCATCTGACGTACTAGGAAAAATCGGCAGCAAGTGGACATCTGTAATAACATCTTGAGCATATTCTTGTAGGAACTCATTTAATGTTTGTAACGGATGCTTGTTTTTTTCGAAAATGCTGTCGCCATAAGCAATAAGATAGACGTTTTTTTCGGAAATAGTATCAATCGAACCACGCGTATTATTAGAATAGTTTTCAGCGCATGCGAGCATTTTTTCCAAGTATACGGGTTGGTATGCAGCTTGATAAATTTTTCTTAGTTTTACTTCTATTTGATTAACCAGTTCGGTTTGCATATTATTCTCCTTCCAACAAAATAGTTGCAAATCCTTTTTTAGGAATACAGATAGTGTTTTCTTTTAGTTCTGCGATTTTTTCCTCCGCTAGTGAAACTTCAAAACTGGAAGCGTTAGTTGTCCAGCGAACCGTTTCTTCTTTGTCTGATGGGTTAAATAGGCGGATAATTGTGCCAGTGCCATCCCATGATTTTTTGCAAGTGCTCATGAATACGTTCGGGTTATCTAATTCAAAGATAGAATTTTGAGCTGGCAGACGATCGATTGGATAATCTACTTCAAAACGTTCTAGGCGCTCTTCAAATGTATTTAGATTTTGTAAGTGATAGGTTTCTGTATGACCTTCAAAAATGTTAGATTGCGCGTAGAGCGTTTGTTCATTTAGTTTCTCAGGTTGTACGTACACAGCATATTCAAAAATCATTTCTTCAAGCATTTGGCCGTCTGGTGTAGGAACGACTTTGTTATTAATACCGGAAGCGCGGCCTGGACGCCACATGAGATCATCTTTTCCAAGCAAACCATTACTTCTGAAAAGAGTCACAGCAATTTCAGCAGTTTTCGGTAAGATTTCATATTCTTTGATACCGCCAACTAACAAGGCAAGTGTTGCGTCTTCTTCAGAAACAGCGACGATATTTTCCACTGGGAAAATCGGCACAGGTGCTTCCACGAATTTGTCCTCGCGCCAATTTGCAAGGTAAGGGTTTATGACGCTGCGTTTCATGAGGCTATAACCTTGGTCTGCGTAAGAAAATTTAGGTTCTGCTACATTTGTTTTGATCAATGCTCTAATGCGGTGGTCTTTTACTTTATTATCGATAGTATGGCGAACACGAACAAATTCTTCGCCGTCAAAAAGTTCGATTTCTGTTAAAATTTCAACTGTTTCTGTATTTGTTTTTTGTGCACGGGCTTCTAAATCTTTCGGAACTAAAGCAGTATGTTTTAACATCATTTTGCTATATAGATGATTTTTTTCAACGGTTAGTAATTCGCTTGATTCGATATAGATGGCTTGGTCGCCTTCAAGTGGTGAGAAGTCAAAGGAATCCCCAGCGTCAGCCACATTTTCGAAGCGAATTAGGTCATTAATAATGCTTTGTTGTTCTTTATTTAAAAGATTGATTTTCCCGTTTTCGAATTGAACAATGATTTTTTCATTTTCAATTGTTTGTTTGGAAATGCTGATTAATTGGTCCATTTCTGTAGTAACGGCTTTCACTTGCAATGTTTTGTAACCAAGTGCAGGGATTAGGCCACTTTTTAGGTAGATTTCTGTACGATAATAATCAGGAACAGCGACTTCTTTTTCGCCTTTTGCAGTTACAATTACTTTCCGTCCACCGTCTAATTTTTCTTGATGTACAACGCTGAAAGTCACTTCCGCATCACCGGAGAAAAGTTGGAATGATTTTTCAGGAGTGAATAATGTTAGTTTTGCCGTTCTTTCTTCTGGTACAGGGTTAGTATTGAATAGTAGCGCAATATTTTCGTCGCCCATTTCCTGACTAACGGCCTTCGTGATTTGTTTTTTCAAAAGGTTAATTAAGCCATCTGTCATTCGAAGTGCGCTTGTTAGGCGAACGACGATATCGTGGTTCGCGTCATCTGAATTCGAAGCACCAATTCCGTTATGAGCGTGGCTATCAAATAATTTTTTCCAAATAATATCTAACCAAGGTTTAGGATATTTGATTCCGAATTTATTGGCCATTGTTGCAAGTGGTTCTAAAATGTTGACTAATCTATTTTCTACTAAGTAATTAAGACGTTTAATATCGTAGCGTTCTGAACGACATGTGTGGTGGATTCGTGATTTTTGGCAAGCAAGCAATTCGCCAGTGATTTCGTTCGGGAAAGTAGAAGTCCAAGCATCATTCATAAATGCTTCGTAATCGGACAGAATGAAGGTATATCCTAAGTCCATCTCATTTAATTCCGCGACAATTTCTGGGAAGTTTTCGCGCACAAGTACTTGGTCACCGCCTGCTGGTAAAAGAAGGACATCTGTATGTGTGTTCATTTCAGCAAGTCGATCTAAAATTGGCAGAAGACGCGTTTCTACATAACTTTTTTCACTGCTTAAAAATTTACCTGGTCCATAACCGAAGAAAATATTGTTGGTTGGGATGGACTTGTTGTCTGGAGAAGTCCAGTGGAAGTTAAGGTCCTCTTGTACTTGATCATTATAAACACCACGCTGGAAAATGCTATGTTCCATATTAAATGATTTATAAATAGCTGGCAGATAAGCATGCTGGCCAAAAATATCTGGGGAATAACCGATACTCATGCTATGACCGAATTCTTCGCCCATTTTATAACCATAAAGTAAGTTACGAATCACAGCTTCTGTTTTAACTAACAAGCTATCGGTTTGTGTATACCAAGGACCGACGAACAGACGACGATCTTGGATAAGTTTTTGAACGCGCGCTTTATTTTCCGGACGAATGTCTAAATAACGCTCAATGACAGACATTTGACCATCAAAGGAATAACTAGCAAATGAATCTTTTGTTTCTAAAACGTTTAAAAGATAGTCTAAATTCTCAATTAATAAGATATTGGAATCTTCCATAGTGAAATACCATTCGTGATCCCAGTGGGAATGTGCAACAACATGTACAATTTTATTTTTTTTCATTTTAAAAACCTCTCAAATTAAGTGACAGGTACTAACGAGAGTACCTGTCAGCTTATTTATTTATTTGATTTTATTTTCTTTACGTGTGATTAAGCCGTAGCGTACGAAGATATTCGCGAATGTAATAAAGGCGATACCTACAATTAAACCGATCGCATAGGCCCAGAAATTTTCAACGAGCGGCCAACCCCAAATTGCTGGAAGTGGAAGCCATTGTACTGCACCAAGTAATACTGCAGTAACCGCACCAAGAGAAGCACCAATCATATTAATTGGAATCGTGATAAGCGGATTTTGTAGCATAAACGGTATCGCGCCCTCTCCTATGGCAATAAACCCTAGGAAAATAGAGGTTGTACCTGCAACACGTAGGTTTTCATCAAAAACACGACGTTTAACAACATATTTATCTAATACAGTCGCAAGCCCAAGTCCGATTGGCGGGATAACGATTGCTAAAACACGAGCAGTTAGCGGGAAGATTCCGTCTGCTGCGAGTCCGATTGCGATAGCTCCAGCTGCTTTATTGACTGGTCCACCTAAGTCAAATGCAGTCAAACAAGCAATAATTGTCGAAAGTAGTACAGCACTTGCATCTTGATTTTGAATAATTAGTTCTTGTAACCATGCGTTTAAGCCCCCGAATACCGGGTCGACCACATAGTAATTGACGAAGAACAAGACTAAAACGGTAATCCCTGGAATCAGGAACATTGGTTTCATAGCTTGTAAATTTTTGTGTAATTTAATTTTTTCGTTTAAGAATTTAGCAACAAATCCGGCAATGATACCTAAAATTAGGACACCGAAGAATCCAGATGGTATACCGCCATCTACGCCCCAGAAGGTGTAATGTAGCCCTGCTGCGAAAGCACCACCGATAAACCCAGGAGCAAGTCCAGGACGGTCAGCAATTGAGTAAGCAAGGAAGGCACCGAAAACAGGATACATGAATTTCATAATCATATTTCCGTATAAACCGAGATAATGGAAGATAACAATAAGCTGGTTAGAGTTTGTTGCATACTCTGGATTACCAATAACTTTTTCAAGACCAAAGGCAGTTGCGCCAAGTTGGCCAATACCAATCATTAAACCACCTGCGACAATAACAGGTAACATATAAGAAATACCAGTTAAAATCCCACGATAAATTTGCGAGAAAACACTGCTCTTATTATTATCAAATTGTTGTTCCGAACCATCTGTATCAGCTTTTACATAGCCATCTGGTTTGCTCAATACTGTTTCAATCATTTCTTTACCGCTACGAAGTGGCTCAGCAACACGTCTTTGGATAAAAGGCATTCCGGCGAAGCGTTCTTTATCTTTTGCAGTGATATCTGTCGCAAAAATGACTGCTTCTGCGCCTTTAAGAATTTCAGGAGTAATGCGGTCTTCAATACCATTCGCACCTTGTTTTTCGACGATAACTTCAATACCAAGTTCTTTACCAGCTAGTTCAAGGGCTTCCGCTGCCATATATGTATGGGCGATACCCGCTGCACATGCTGTAATAGCAACGATTTTCCGGTTGTAATCTACTTTTTCATCTTCTTGTTGTTCAGAATCGAGTACGTGCATAAATTCGTTTACTGTCGGAGCGGTAGAAATGCTCTCAATAAAAGCAGGGTCTAGTAAACGCTTACTTAATGCCGCTAAAAGTTCTAAATGAGTTGATCCGGCTTCGTTTTCTGGAATAGCTAATAAAAAGATATATTTTACTTCATTTGTTGGATCAATGCTGCCCCAAGAATTAATTGGTTGATTGATACGAGCAAATGCAAAAGCAGCTTTTTTAACGGCTTTAGATTTACCATGTGGAATAGCAAAACCTTTCTCTAAACCAGTTTCAGAAATCTTTTCGCGTTCTAAGACAGCTTTTTTGAATTCATTTTTATCTGATAAAACTCCTTGATTGTGTAAAGCATCAATTAATCCATCAAATACTTCTTCTTTAGTGCGCCAATCTTTATCTAAAAAGATGAGTGGCTCCGATGTAATATCGCTTAATTTCAATGCTATCAGCTCCTTTATTAACAGTCTTTTCCCTAGGTTACTTTAGTTATACCATAATATTTTATTGAAAAAGTACGAAAACCGTACAATTGTACGCAGTGTTGTGCAATCGCTTTTATTTCATGTATACTAAAATTAATTCGGATAGCCATGGAGGTATTTATTATGTCAGCCACTTCGCTTTATCGCTTGTTTGCGCCTCAAATTGAATTTTTAAGTCCTGCTGAAAAACAAGTTTTCTTCTATATTGACAACCATATTTCTACCATTGAAAAAATGTCACTCACATCTCTAGCGGAGTCCACCAATGTCAGTACTACAACTGTTATTAGAATGTGTCATAAATTAAAGCTTTCCGGTTTCTCTGAGCTGAAATTTTTACTTCACTCGGATAAAACAGAAACAAAACCCCTTTCCAAAGACTATTCTTCTACATTTTTAGAAAAAATTCGTTTAGGAATTGAGCAACTTCCAAAAAAAGAAATTGAGCAAGTTGCGACGAGAATTGCTTATGCGCCTAAAATCTATATTGCCTGTCTAGGTATGACGAAAACATTAGGAGAATATTTTTCCAAAAGTCTTGTTACATCGAAAAAGAATGTAGTTTTTACGTATGATTCATTCATTATTGATATTTTGCCACAAATTGTTGAAAGAGATGATTTAATTATTATTATTTCTGAAAGCGGTGGCACAGAAAATACGCTTTCGCTCGCGGAACATTTAAAATATAATTTGTCGAATGTCATTGCTATCGTGAATAATCCTAATGCGCAGATTTCTCAATATGTGGAGACGATTATTTATGCTTCAAGTGAGGAGTTTGGTGAAGATTCATTTAAACATCATCATGCCCCGCTGTTAATTGTGATTGACTTGATTCTAAATATTTTTGAACAGCAAAAAAAACTTATTTAAAAATATTTTTATGAAATTGCTTGACATGAAACCCATTTCATCATTTAAAACTAATATATAAGGCAATGAAGGAGGCGAATGATATGAAATTAGATGGAGTATGCAAGATTAATTCAGCACTTGGAATGGAGTATCAATTCGGAGAGTTTTACATCGATAGAGACTATCTTGTTTTTGACCAAGATTTCAGTTTGGGTATGAAAAAACGACAAACATTTCCAGTTGCGAAATTAGGTCATATGGCGTTAGTTCGAGAAGAAGAGGAAATCATGCTAACATTTAGCTGCGATAATATTGAATTTGAAATAAATGGAAATTCCCATGATAATTTGCGCGAATTCCGAGATTTGCTTCAAAATAAAGGTACCGATAGCTCAGCAATCCAAAAAGCTGAAAATAAGAAAAAAGCAAGATATACAACCCACCACTATCACAACTTCGCAAAATCTTGAAGGAGGCATTTATATGTATAAAGCAATAATTTTTGACGTAGATGGAACTATTCTAGACACGGAAAGAGCTGTTTTACATTCTCTTCAAGCTGTTTTAGCGGAAGAAGGATTAAGTTATGAACTGGATGAACTACGATTTGTACTTGGAATTACTGGAGCAGCTGCGGTGGAACAATTAAACATTTTAGATCAAGAAAAAGTATTGGATAAATGGATTGAAAGAGAAGCAACTTTCATTGAAGAAGTAGAGGTTTTCGAAGGTATTCATAAAGTACTGCATGCTATTCCAGAAAGCGGCGTTGTTACTTCTAAAAATGCGTTAGAAATGGAAAAAGGTTTCTATCCATTTAATATTCAGGATCATTTTCAAGCAATCGTTTGCGCAAGTGATACGGAAAACCATAAACCTCATCCAGATCCACTGCTTAAAGGTTTAGAAATTCTTGGAAGAGAGCCACATGAGGTGCTTTATGTCGGCGATTCTTCTTATGATATGAAATGTGCTCATGCGGCTGGAGCTCATTTTGGCTTAGCGCTTTGGGGTGCAAAGACAACTGATGGATTTGAACAGGCTGAACTTGTCTTCGAAAAACCAGAAGATATTTTAGCTTATGTAAGTAAATAAGTAAAACCCGCCAACCTTGAATGAAGGCTAGCGGGTTTTTTGTTATAAATTATTGTAATGCTCGTCGGAAACAGGTTCTAACCAAGTAGTTCCGCCTAATTCCACATTTGTCGAAATGGCTAAGTGGACAAACCAGCTATCTTTCGTAGCGCCGTGCCAATGTTTCATGTCTTTAGGGATAGTCACCACGTCGCCCTCTTTGAGCAATTGGGCAGGTTGTCCTTCCTCTTGATAGTAGCCAATTCCGCCTGTCACAAGTAGGATTTGCCCGCCGTCGTGTTTATGCCAGTTGTTCCTGGCTCCTGGTTCAAACGTAACGTTCCCAATCGGACAATTGTAAACAGTATCTTCAGGGACAAGCATTTTTAAATAAGTATTTCCGATAAAGTAATCATTAGTAATCAGTTCCCCTTTATCAAAAATAACGCTATTTTCAAGTGTAGTCATTATGAATTACTCCTTTCGACATTAAAATCTTTTAGTTCTTCTTGAGCCGGAATGAGGTGGGTATCGTAATTATCTATTTTGAAGTCAAGTCGATCGAGCGCTTCTTGCATAACATCAATGCGGTTTTTTAGCTCAATACGTTGCTTTTTCAGCAATTCGGCGCGAGCTTCCAGTGTGTGTTCGCCTTCTCTGAAAAGTGCCAAGTAATCAATTAAGGCTTCAATAGACAAACCAGCTCGGCGCATTTGGCGAGTAAATAAAATCCATCGTAAGTCTTCTGCACCAAATTTACGGACCCCATTTTCATTACGGTGTATGGGTGGAATTAAACCAATTCGTTCATAGTAGCGAATTGTATCGGCAGAAACGCCACTTTTTTCACTAGCTTCTTTGATATTCATTGTTAATTCTTCAGAAGCATCCACTACATAAAAACTAATATTATTTTTGGTCATGACCATTCTCCTTTACTGATTTTCTATAACTATTCTATTCCTTGAAGTGAACTTTAAGTCAAGCGAAAAAGCAACCATGATCATTTATTCATGATTGCTATTATTTGTTTGAAGTGTAGATAGATAAGCTAAGAGCAACCCGTCCATTTTGCGGAGCGATAAGTTTGTTTGCTCATAGAATTTGTCCAAACGATATTGAATGGTATTCCGGTGCATAAAAAGCTCTTTAGCCGTGAGACTGATGTTTCCTTGGTTTTTAAATAACGTATGAATCAGCGGAATCCAAGTGTCATCTTGATGGAAAAGGTCGTTGAGTTCATTCGTGATTAAACTTTCTTTCATTCGAAGCGCGATCACTTTTAAACTTTCGGAAGCCACGGTCTGAACTACCTCACGATTATTATGGTTGAAAATGGCACGTTCTTCTGCAAATAAACCACGCAACCGATCATTTAACGGATGGAAAAGACCCATGAAAAAAGTGGATTGTATATAGAAATCATTTTCAAGTGTACCGGCAACGGCGATTAGTTCCTCTTCGCCAAGCAGCGACCCCGTTGATTTTTCAATAATAACGCCATAGTTAGTCGAAAACATAATTAACTCAGCTTCTGGACTGAAAAAACTCAGCAAAGCCTTTTGCCACTCTTGTAACATGCTTTTAGTTGTAGTTGTCTTAATATGGAACTGCGTAATGCGATATGTTTCTTTCTCATTTGTTATCGCCAATTCCTTGTTTCCAAACAATAAATCGAACCAAAATTGGGTGGATTCTTTAGGAAATGTTGGCAATGGTTCTGGAAATAGCGTATGTAATAACATCGCTTCTTCTTCTGAAAGGTTGCTTTTAGGAATAGTAAAATAATACGGTTCTTCGAAAAAAGAAATCGTATCTGAACTGGATTTTATTGGATTTTTTGAAACGACTATATTGGGATATCTATTTTTTAATATTTTAATATGCACAGTGGATAGCACCCCTTCTCTATTCTTTATTTTTACAAAAGAAAGATAGGAAGTCAAATTATTGCCCGGGAAATAAAAAGGTTGCGCAGTCAACTAAAATCCTGCTATACTATAATGGTTGACGCCGCAACTAATTATGTGGCGGATTTTTTTATGAGGAGTCGGATAAATGGCAGATAGACAGGAAAGTTTAGCGAAAGCCATCGCAATTATTCATCGTTCAGAAAGCACTTTTAAAAATAAAAAATTACTAGAAACTGGTCTTAATATAGGTCAATTACGCTATTTATGGACGCTTTATAAAGAAGATGGTATTTCCCAAGAATCTATGGCGAAAAGGTTTATGGTTGATAAAGCAAGTGTGACAAGGCACATTAAGCGCTTGGAAGAACTGGGGATGATTCGCCGCGAAATTGATGCGAAAGATAGGCGTATTCAGCGGATTTTTGTGACGGAAACTGGTTTTCAGATGCGCGATTTAATTGAAGAAGTGACAGCCGAATGGTCCGCACTTTTAACAGCGAATTTTAGTGAAAAGGAAAAAGATGACTTAATGCATTTGATAGGAAGACTTTCTGACAATGCGATTATGGCAGTTGAAGGAGGAGAGGTCGAATGAAAGAACAGAGTAAACGATTAGGTGAAGATAGCATTCCATCACTCATGGCGCGTTTGTCGATTCCGGCATTTATCGGTATGTTTGTTATGGGGATGTATAATATTGTTGATACGATTTTCGTGTCATATGGCGTTGGGCCATCAGGGGTTGCAGCACTTTCAATTGCGTTCCCAGTTCAAATGATACTAATGGCAATGGCAGCGATGTTTGGGATTGGTGGCGCGTCGATTATTTCCCGCTCGCTCGGTGCTGGGGAACAAAAACATGCGGATAAAGTATTCCATCAAGTTATTTGGTTAGTACTTATTTCCAGCATTTTTATTGCAATTGTAACTTTTATTTTTTTAGATCCGCTTATTACGCTTTTTGGAGCGCCGGCAGATATTCATGATATTGCCAGTGATTTCTTATCGCTTATTTTGTTAGGCGCAGTGTTCCAAACCTTCGCGATGGCGATGAATAATATCGTTCGCTCAGAAGGTAATGCGAAAACAGCGATGTTAACAATGATTATTTCTGCTATTTTAAATATGATTTTAAACCCGATTTTCATTATGGGATTCGGTATGGGTGTTCGTGGTTCTGCACTTGCAACCGTTATTGCGCAGGCTGTTGGAGCGATTTGGCTCTTGATTTACTTTTTATCAGGGAAAAGTACTTTATCTTTAAAAGGATTCTCATTCCGAATGGATTTCCCGCTGATTCGCCGGATTATGGCAATCGGGTTCCCTTCATTTATTATGATGTCCGCAGGTAGTATCGTGACAGTTGCGGTAAACTGGATGCTTAATATTTATGGTGGAACGATGGCGATTGCAGTATATGGAATTGCGAACCGGATTGCGTCGTTCGTCATTATGCCAATCAATGGTGTCACACAAGGGATGCAACCAATCGTCGGCTTCAACTACGGTTCCAGACAATTCGAGCGCGTAATGAAAGCTGTCAAAGTATCAATGATAGCTGCAACTGTCATGTCGCTAATTGCTTGGGGCTTGGTAGAAATTTTCCCAGGATTACTTGTACGGATTTTCTCTAATGACCCAGAACTGATTGCACAAGGAACAACCGCTGTTAGATTTATGCTTCTAGCTGCTCCAACAATCGGTTTCCAAATTGTCTGCGGAGGGCTATATCAAGCGCTTGGTCGAGCAAGGATTTCATTTATTATCTCCCTAATGCGCCAAATCATCTGTTTAGTACCACTTTTACTTATTTTGCCGCAGTTCTTCGGTTTAGATGGTATTTGGTACGCCTTCCCATTAGCAGATTTAGGCGCGTTCACCGTCTGTCTTGTGATTATGAGCAAAACATGGCGCCGAATTTTTAAAAATCCCGAGATAGTTTAAGGTAAAACGAATTGGGTATTTTCTAACTAGTGTCTCAAAAACAAAGGAGCGATTTTTATGGCAAAAATGTACCCGTATTTGGCTTTTGAAAATGCAAAAGAGGCTTTAGGATATTATGAAGAAGTGTTCGGAGCAACGAATATTTCAAGGCTTCCAGTAAGTGAGGAACAAAGCGAAATGTTTGGCTTACCAAAAGAAAACTTAGAGAACACAACTGTTCACGGTGGCTTTACCGTGCTTGGTGCAAATTTATTTTGTTCAGATTCATTCGGCAAAGAAGTAAAACCATCCAACCAAATCTCGATTATGCTTGATTCTAACAGTGAAGACCCAGCGGCAGTAGCCGACGCTGATGCTTTCTTTGAAAAAGTGAGCAGCTCAGGAAGAGTGACAGTGACGTTACCTTTTGAAGAGCAATTTTGGGGCGGGAAAATGGGACAATTCGTCGATGAGTACGGAATTTCCTGGATGATTCATACGCAACCATATTCTAAATTATAAAAAACAAATGGACCAAGATATTAGTTATCTTGGTCCACTTTTTTATTTGGATTCACTTTTTTCATTAAGTAATGTTCACCAATGCCAGGAATGACAAATGATTTGCCAACTTTGCGATAGCCGTGTTTTTCATAAAAACCAACAGCGACAATCCTCGCATTGCACCAAATAATATCTGCGCCGCGCGTCCATATTTCCGCTTCACCTTCTGCAAGTAAAGCTGTGCCGAGGCCTTTCAAACGCATCCGGCGTTCTGTAGCCACACCGCGAATTCGGTACTGGGCAGGATTCATAATAACAGTTGATTTTTCTGGATAAAAACTGGCGACCCCAAGTAAAACATCCTTTTCAAAAGCGCCTAAATGAAAAGTACCCTCCATATCATCATTAGGGTAAATTGCGTTTTCTTCAGGTTGTTCTGGGCGAAGAACCCGGTGCCTAATATCTTGCGTGTCTTTTGCTTTGATTTGCTTGATTTCCACGGCGCCCACCTCCACGTTATTTCTTTCTATTATAACCAATCTTTCTAAAATATCTATTCAAAAGTTAATTTTGTTTCATAGGAATAACCACGAACCAGCTCTTGATTAATCCAAGCCACCGTTTCTTGTAAAAGGTAATTTTCATTTTCTAGAGGAGTTTCCCAGTTTTGCGGCGTGACAAAAGCTTGCCGCTCGCTTGATAACAAACGCCGCTCACCAGGCGCGCCAATAGAATGATCTAACTCAATGAAAAGATAAGTCTGCCCGTCTAACACACAATAACCAGGAAACTGCTGATAGCTTTTCGAAAGACCAAGGTGGCTCACGGTTTTCTGAACTTCTTGATGGAAATCTGGGTCGTTTAAAATATCCACATGAACGGGTGTTAGAAGTGGCTCTGTAAGCAAAAGTCGGGCAGCTGTTAGAAGTTTTGTCGAGTCAGTTTCCCGTTTTAACAAACCTTGATAACGGTCAATAAGCCACTTTTTACGAGCAATGCGAGCTTCTTCATCCT
Organism: Listeria monocytogenes; assembly: GCF_900187225.1. GTDB lineage: Bacteria > Bacillota > Bacilli > Lactobacillales > Listeriaceae > Listeria > Listeria monocytogenes. The sequence continues at coordinate 2,721,758 of NZ_LT906436.1, read as the reverse complement.
TTAATTTTTGCTGGTATTTAATAAGCAAATCGGGTAAGCTTTCCATTGTGTTTTTGTCGAGATATTGTTTCAGTTCTTGTAAGGAAAATCCCATATATTGCAATGCTTGAATGAGGTTGAGTTGTTCTTCTTGAGCCGTTTTGTAGTAGCGATACCCAGAAGTAGGATCGGTAAAAGCAGGTACCAAAAGACCAATCTTGTCATAATAACGCAATCGTTGAATGGAGAGTTGGCTTTTCTTTGCCATTTCCCCAATGGAAAAAAGCGGTTCCACATTTATCACCCTTTCGTCTTGACTCTATAGTTACTATACACTTTATCATAAAGGTAATTCAAAGTGAGAGGTGAAAAAAATGAAAATTATTGTGGAAAAAGATTACGAAAATATGAGTAAAACAACGATGCAACTGCTTTTAGGAAAAATGTATCAAGACAAAAAGGTTCATTTGGCAATCACAGCAGGCTCAACACCGAAGCGAATGTACGAACTGATGGTAGAAGAAATGAAGGAGAAAGCGCCACTGAAGAATGTCAGTTATTATAATTTTGACGAAATTCCAATTGGAGACGAAAAATACGGCGTAACTATCGCTAATTTAAAAGCAATGTACTTTGATCCAGCGGGAATTCCAGAAGAACAAATTCACATGCTAGATACGAAAAACTATACAGACCATGAAGCGCATTTGAAAGCAGTTGGCGGTTTGGACGCGATTTTAATCGGGATTGGTGAAGATGGTCACTTCTGCGGGAACTTACCTGGCGTAACCAAATTCGGCGATGAAACCCGACTTGTTTCCGTTCAATCACGCCCAGATATGTTTGATATTTTGCTCGGAGAAGTTGGCGGCGATGCAGAAAAAGTCCCCGAATACTATGTAACAATGGGACCAAAAAGCGTTATGCACGCAAAAGAAGTCATCCTATTCGCAAACGGCAAGAAAAAAGCAGCGATTATCAAAAAAGCCCTACAAGGCCCAGTAACAGAAGACATTCCAAGCTCGATTTTCCAGTTACACCCTAATTTTACAGTGGTGCTGGATGAGGAAGCGGCGAGTGAATTAAATATGTAAAAGAAAACCCAACCTTCTATTTAGGAAGGCTGGGTTTTTGATTATCCGTGTACACTAGCAAACTCCGCATCACGCAACTCAACGCGGCGAATTTTACCAGAATCAGTTTTCGGTAACGCTTCAACAAACTCAATCCGGCGTGGATATTTATACGGAGCAGTTTGTTCTTTCGTAAATGTTTGTAATTCATGCACAAGATCCTCGGTGCCCTCGTAACCATCCTTTAAGACGATAAACGCTTTTACGACCGTTCCGCGGATTTCGTCGGGGCTTGCGACAACAGCGACTTCTTTTACGGCTGGGTGATGTGTGAGTGCGTCCTCTACTTCGAACGGTCCAATCGTGTAACCCGAACTAATAATAATATCGTCATTCCGCCCTTGGAACCAGTAGTAATTGTCTTCATCGCGGATAGCTCGGTCACCAGAAACAAAATAATCACCGCGAATCGCTTTTTGCAAACGTTCTGGTTCTTTATAGTACTCTTTGAAAAGTGCTGGGAAGTCTCTACGCATTGCGATGTCACCAATTTCACCGACACCAACGGGATTTCCGTCCGCATCAATAATAGCCATATATTCTGGCATAATCGGTTTACCCATCGAACCAGGACGAATCGGCGTATCAACAAGTGTCCCAATCAAAAGCGTACTTTCCGTTTGGCCGTAGCCGTCGCGAACTTTAATATCAAAATTGTCTTGGAAAACTTGAATAACTTCGCGGTTTAAAGGTTCTCCTGCTGATACGGCGCTACGAAGGGAACTTAAATCATGTTCGCGCAAATTATTTACTTTAGCCATTAAGCGATATTCTGTTGGCGTACAGCATAGCACGTTGATTTTTTCTTCTTCCAGTAAACGAAGTTGTTTTTCAGGAATAAAGCGACCGTTGTAAATGAAGCCAGTCGCGCCTTTTCCAAGTACAGAAAGGAATGGAGACCAAACCCATTTTTGCCAACCCGGACCAGCTGTGGCCCAAACGATATCGTCTTCGTGAATATCGAGCCAATGATCAGCGGCGATACGGATATGCGCGTAACCCCAACCGTGAATATGTACAACACCTTTAGGGTTACCCGTTGTTCCACTTGTGAAAGCAAGTAGACAAGCGTCATCGCGAGAGGTTTCTACACGTTCAAACTCAGTTGGAGCAGCTTCCATTAATGTTTCATATTGTTCCCATCCAGATAATTTATCTCCAACAATAATTTTTTTCGAAACAGAAGGGATGCTTTCAATTTTATCAAATTCAGCAGTCATTCCATTGTAAGAAACGATTGCTTTTACGTTTGCGTGGTGGATACGATATTCTAAATCGTGTGCTTTAAGGAGTTCGGATGCCGGGATAATAATGGCACCAGCTTTCCATAAGCCCATATAAATTGCGTACGTTTCGAGTAATCTAGGTGTCATGACGATAACGTGGTCGCCTTTTTTAATGCCGGCATCTTTTGCAACATTGGCAAATTTATTCGCTTGTTCAAGCAAATGGTGGTAACTCCAAGTTTTTGTTTCCCCGTGCTCATTTTTCCAAATTAAAGCTGTTTTTTCAGAACTAAATTTAGCAATCTCGTCAGTAATATTATAAAGTTCTGGAGCGATTAAATTTTCTGAATTCATAATGACTCTCCTTTATAAGTAGATTGTATATTTTGATAATTTTGTTTTAGTACCTAGTATTAATATATGGTAATATAAATGCTTCGTGAAAGCAACTAAAGTGTTCCTGTGAAAGTTTGAGCAGATTATTCCTACATCCAATCCAAGCTATGCTAAAATAACAATGAGTGACTTTTTAGAAATGAGGTGCATAGATGGAACGAGCTTTCTTTATGCAACAAGCGCTTGAAGAAGCCGAGAAAGCACGAGATATTGGAGAAGTTCCAATTGGTGCAGTCGTTGTTTTAGATGGAGAAATCATTGGTCGGGCACATAATTTGCGTGAAACGAGCCAAAATGCAGTGACCCATGCGGAGTTGCTTGCGATTCAAGATGCATGTAAACATCAGAATTCATGGCGACTTAGCGGTGCAGAACTATACGTTACGCTAGAACCATGTCCGATGTGTAGCGGCGCCATTTTACTTTCGCGGATTGAAAAGGTTTATTATGGAGCTAAGGATCCAAAAGCCGGAACAGCGGGATCGTTAATGAATTTGCTGCAAGATGATCGATTTAATCATACGTGTGAAGTGGAAGCAGGATTAATGGAATCCGAAAGCAGTGAAATGTTAAAAAGTTTTTTTCAAGAACTACGAAAACGGAATAGATTTAATAGGTCTTAATGCTTATTGTAAGAAATCATACTTTTATATTTTTCATTGTGAAATAAAAAGCAATAAGCCTTACCAACATTTACAGCCAGATAATAATTGCGAAATTTATCACAATCTAACTAAAACAAAATAACATCGAAAGTACTAAATAAATTTGTCGCAAAATAGGATAAAATATACTCCAGATAGAACTCATTATAAAGTAAAAATCTTTCTTAACTAGTTCCTAAATCTGTGGAAAATAAGGATTACATATTATTTTATTATGCTTTGTGAATTACAGAGCAACTGAACACGTCACTTTGGGCGATTTTTCACATGATTTTTAAGAGAGAAGCACAAATCAGGGAACGAAACAGTAATTTTTAGCTTAAAAAGGAGGAGAAAAGGGTGGATAAACTATTTTTAGCCCGTTTTCAATTCGCATCAACAACGATTTTCCATTTCTTATTTGTACCACTTTCAATTGGACTTGTATTTATGGTTGCTCTTATGGAAACGTTGTATGTCGTGAAGGGGAAAGAAATTTACAAAAAAATGTCGAAGTTTTGGGGACACATTTTCCTTATTAACTTCGCGGTCGGTGTCGTAACCGGTATTATTCAAGAATTCCAGTTTGGGATGAACTGGTCGGATTACTCAAGATTTGTTGGGGACGTATTCGGAGCACCACTTGCAATCGAAGCGTTACTTGCATTCTTTATGGAATCTACGTTTATCGGACTTTGGATTTTTGGTTGGGACAAACTTAGCAAAAAGCTTCATTTAGCATGTATTTGGCTTGTTTCAATCGGAACAATTATGTCTAGTTTCTGGATTTTAGCAGCGAACTCATTTATGCAACATCCGGTTGGTTTTGAATTTAAGAACGGACGTGCAGAAATGAATGACTTCTTGCAACTCATTACTAACGGACAACTACTTGTGGAATTCCCGCACGTTATATTTGGGGCATTTGCCACTGGGGCCTTTTTCATCGCTGGTGTCAGTGCGTATAAGATGCTCAAGAAACAAGATGTCGCCTTCTTTAAACGATCATTCCAAATTGCAATGGTCATGGCGGTAATTGGTGGCTTTGGTGTGGCTTTCAGTGGTCACTCACAAGCACAATATTTGGTTAAAACACAACCAATGAAAATGGCAGCAACGGAAGGGATATGGGAAGATACAGCCGACCCAGCTCCGTGGACGATGATTGCCAAAATCAACCCAGAAGAGAAGAAAAACGAATGGGAAGTCAATGTCCCATACGCGCTAAGTTTCTTATCTTACGGAACATTAACTGGTAGCGTGGAAGGTATGAATACACTGCAAAAACAATATGAAGAAAAATATGGTGAAGGTGACTACATCCCACCAGTTAAAACAGCATTTTGGAGCTTCCGTATCATGGTTGGCGCAGGTATGTTAATGATTTTATTTGCGTTAATCGGTATCGTACTTGCTTGGAAGAAAAAACTCGTTAATGCAAAATGGTATTTACGTTTCATGATTCCAATGATTGGCTTCCCGTTCCTAGCGAACTCCATGGGTTGGATTATGACAGAAATAGGGCGACAACCATGGGTAGTCTTCGGTTACATGAAAACCGCTGATGCCGTATCGCCGAACGTTTCATCAGGACAAATTTTATTCTCGATAATTGCATTCTCGACAATTTATACGATTTTAGCCATTCTATTGGTTTACTTGTTTATACGTGAAATTAAAAAAGGGCCAGACGGACACAAACCAGAAAAAGCAGAGATTTCCGTAGATCCATTTGATAAGGGGGATGAAAGCTTTGTCACTAAATGAGTTATGGTTTCTATTAATCGCCATCTTATTCATTGGATTCTTCTTCCTTGAAGGTTTTGACTTTGGTGTTGGGATGTCTACAAGATTTATGGCTAGAAATGCACTGGAACGCCGCGTACTCGTTAATACGATTGGACCGTTCTGGGATGCAAATGAAGTATGGTTACTAACTGCAGGGGGCGCGATTTTCGCGGCTTTCCCAAACTGGTATGCAACAATGTTTAGTGGTTATTATATTCCGCTAGTATTCTTATTACTTGCGCTAATTGGCCGTGGTGTTTCTTTTGAATTCCGTGGTCAAAAGGATTCACCGCTTTGGATTAAGACATGGGATTGGGTTATTTTCTTCGGTAGTATTTTACCTCCATTCTTATTTGGTGTATTATTTGCTAGTTTGATTCAAGGTATGCCGATTAATAGTGATATGGATATGTATGCTGGGTTCTTTGATTACATTACAGTATTCTCCGTATGGGGCGGTGTAACGATTACGCTCATGTGCCTACTTCACGGGTTACTATTTATCACGTTGCGTACAGAAGAAGATATTCAAGATCGCGCTCGTCGTATGGCCAAACGTGTTTGGTTTATTACTGTACCAGCTCTAGTAATTTTTGTTGTACTTGCTTATTTCAATACAGATATGTTCCAAGTTAGACCTGTACTTGTACCACTAATGATTGGAATTGTAGTCGTAATGTACGTGCTATCTGCCCTGTTTATTTGGAAAGATCGTGATATTTTAGCATTTACATTCGGCGGACTTGGAATTGTCTTCACGATTGCTACGATTTTCGTGTCGCTATTCCCACGAGTAATGATCAGTTCTATCAACAGTGCGTTTGATTTAACTATAGAAAATGCAGCTTCCGGACAATATTCGCTTAGTGTGATGACGATAGTTGCCGTTACGCTATTGCCGTTTGTTCTTGGTTACCAAATTTGGAGCTACTATGTTTTCCGTAAGCGCGTTTCTAGTAAGGAGAAAATGACGTATTAATGGGAAAAGATTTAAGGAACTACAAAGGAATTAAACAAATAATGATGATTCTCGCAGTTTTCACGCTTGTTCAAGGTGCTGCGATTATCGTGATGGCGATAACTTTAGCTCGTGCAATTACTGATTTATTTCACGAGCATCCATTTCAATCAGTCACAATACAAATAGGTCTCTTCGCGGGGGCCTATTTCTTGCGTCACTTTTTAAACGTATGGAAAAAACAAATCGTTTACCGCTATGCTGCGAAACTAGCGAAAACGATGCGGGAAGAGTTGCTTGATAGCCTGTTTGCGCTTGGACCACGTTTTGCTCGTGCGGAAGGAACTGGGAAAGTGGTCACAATGGTTATGGAAGGTGTAGCAGATTTCCGAAATTACTTGGAGCTGTTCTTACCTAAAATGATGAATATGGCTATTATTCCAGCGATGATTTGGGTTTATATTGCTTTTCAAGACTGGACTTCTGCTTTTATTTTGATGATTACTTTGCCAATTTTAATTGTATTTATGATTATTCTAGGATTAGCCGCGAAAAAACAAGCTGATTCGCAATTTGAAACGTATCGAGTGCTCTCTAACCACTTTGTAGATTCGCTAAAGGGTCTAGAAACATTGAAATATTTAGGCTTAAGCCATGACCATGAAGGGAAAATCGCTTCGGTTAGTTCACGCTACCGTAAAGCTACAATGAAAACATTACGTGTGGCATTTATGTCGTCTTTCGCGCTCGACTTCTTTACAATGCTATCGATTGCGCTCGTTGCGTTATTCTTAGGTCTTGGTCTCATTGACGGTAATATGAACTTGCCAATTGCGCTCAGTGTCCTAATTCTTGCGCCAGAATACTTTTTACCAGTTCGTGAGGTTGGCTCGGATTACCATGCCACACTTGACGGACAAGAAGCTGGTCGAGTTATTCAAGGGATTATTGACCAAGCCAAAGCAGAAAAGCCAGAAATGGACGCATTACCTTTAACAACTTTCGCTGAAAATACGGAATTTTCGTTTGAAAATATTACCGTAAAACATGGTGCAGATGATGCTGATTCGCTTCATAAAGCCAGTTTTACGGTAAAAGGATTTGAAAAAATTGGGATTATTGGTGCGACGGGTGCTGGGAAATCCACGTTGATTGACGTTTTGAGTGGCTTTTTGACCCCAACTTCTGGAGAGTTTCATTGGAACGGTAAAAGTGGTGCGTCGCTTGCTTCGACTGATTGGCAAACCCAAGTCACTTACATTCCGCAACATCCATACCTTTTCCATGATACAATTGCTGGAAATATTCGCTTTTACCACCCTAATTCTACAGAAGACGAAATGAAAAAAGCGGCAGAATCAGCAGGTTTAAACAAACTTGTAGCTGGATTAGAAGACGGTTATGAAACGCTTGTCGGAGAAGCTGGGCGGATGCTTAGTGGCGGACAAGAACAGCGTGTGGCGCTTGCTCGCGCATTCTTAACGGATCGTCCTGTTGTGTTAATGGATGAACCAACAGCGCACTTAGATATTGAAACGGAATATGAGTTAAAAAAACCAATGCTAGATTTATTTGAAAATCGATTAGTCTTTTTCGCGACGCATCGCTTGCACTGGATGCTCGAAATGGACCGAATTATTGTTTTAGATCACGGGGCTGTAGTCGAAACTGGAACTCACGAAGAATTACTTTCGCGTAAAGGTTTCTATTACAATTTAGTCAAAGCCCAATTGGAGGAAGTGTGATGCGGAAAAGTAGCTGGATTATCCCATATATTAAAGAAAACCGCGGCTTGTTTTTACTTGTCATCTTCCTTGGAACACTAACTTTTGCATCAGCTGGGGCACTCATGTTCACATCGGGTCATTTGATTTCAAAATCGTCCTTGATGCCTGAATCTATCATGGCTGTTTACATTTCGACTGTTGGCGTTCGTGCATTTGGTATTATGCGCTCCGTTTCTCGCTATGTGGAACGGCTTTCGAGCCACTCACTTGTCCTTAGAATTCTCGAAAAAATGCGTGTTCGCTTATATCGTTTACTCGAACCGCAGGCATTACTACTAAAATCGCGCTATAAAACTGGCGATATCCTTGGTCTTTTGGCTGGTGATATTGAACATCTACAAAATTTCTATTTAACTACGATGCTGCCGGCAATTGTTAGTCTCGTGCTTTACGCTGGAGTAGTTATCGCGCTTGGAGCATTTTCAATTCCATTTGCTGCGCTCTTTGTACTTTTGATTGGCCTCCTTGTGCTTGTTTTACCATGGGTTTCGCTTTTATATGCTCGCGGAAAGAACGCTTATTTAAAACAAGGGCGAAATAGTCTATATCAAAAATTTACCGATGCAGTGTTTGGTATTAGCGATTGGAAATTTAGCGGACGTGAAAAAACTTTTATTTCAAACTACGAAAAAGACGAGGCAGATATGCTTCGAACTGAAAATAAACAGTTCCATTTTGTCAATTGGCGCGATTTCTTTAGCCAGTTAGTCGTTGGCTTTATGGTGATCGTCATGGTTTATTGGAGCACAGCGGAGTCACGTGATGGTGCGTTTTCTGGCACGATGATAGCTGCATTCGTTTTAGCAATAATGGCACTAGCAGAAGCATTTGTGCCGGTTTCAAGTGCTATCAGTGACAAATCGTTATACCAAGACTCGCTTGCTCGTTTAGACAAAATAGAAGATCCGGCGCTACCAACTTTTGAAGAAGAAACGAAAGAAATAGAGCGAATCAACACAGAAAATGTTGTTTTAAAAGCAGAAAATCTAACTTTCGCGTACGATGAAAAGTCACCAGAAATCTTAAACGGTTTTGACTTCACATTGCAACAAGGTGAAAAAGTGGCGATTATCGGACGGAGCGGAACAGGGAAATCGACTTTTCTTAAATTAGTTCAAGGAGCGCTACTTCCGACTGCTGGAAAAGTAACTATGAACGACGTTGAAGTTGAAAAATTACGACCACAAATTCCTGAATTAACCTCCATGCTAAATCAAAAAGCGCACCTTTTCAGTACAACTGTTTTAAATAACATCCGCCTAGGAAATCAAGATGCATCGGATGAAGAAGTATATGAGGCGGCGAAAAAAGTACAACTACACGATTTTATCATGAGTATGCCAGATGGCTACCATACACAAATGAGTGAGATGGGTGAACGTTTTTCAGGTGGTGAGCGTGGCCGTATCGCCTTAGCTCGAATTTTACTGCAAAATACACCAATTGTTATTTTAGACGAACCAACAGTTGGTCTGGACCCGATTACAGAACGTGATTTACTAGCGACTATTTTTGAAACGTTAGCAGATAAGTCGCTCATATGGGTAACACATCATTTAGTTGGTGCAGAAAAAATGGACCGTGTCTTATTTTTAGAAGAGGGAAAAACGTTAATGGAAGGGCCTCATGCTGAATTAATGGCAGAAGAACCACGCTATAAACGACTTTATCAACTAGACCGCCCGATTGAATTATAAAATTAAGGCTTGCTAAGTACATGCTTAGCAAGTTTTTTGTATCGTAGTTTTAATATTTGTAACAATATTGTAATTTAAAATTGACTTTCACCATATTTCTGCTTATGATTAAACTAAGCAAAATGAAAGGGGAATTTATTATGAAAAAATTCCACGGGCTAATACTCACTGCATTAGTGACTTGTCTAATCATTCCATTCTCATTGGCAGCAAGCGCTGAAACAAATGAAAATGGTAACAACTCAACGCCTACAGAAGAAAAAACAACGGATACTACTGAAAACATAATTACTGAAGAAAAGACAGAACCAGCAGAACCGACAAAAGACACGACCGTAACACCACCGCAAAAAAGCAAAGTCCAAACAACGATAGATATTACCGATTCTCAAGAAGTTTACTCGTATGAACAAAATAGTAAGATTGATCTCAAAGATTTCACCGCAACATTAACTGATTACACCGATACAAAACTAACCAATTATCGCTTAGCAGCCAATTCTAAACTAAGTACTGCACAAACAGGTATCCAAGAAGTCACGCTCCTGGGAGATAATGAAGACGGCAAAACAACAGCAGTCAAACTCAATTACTTAGTCAAAGAAAAAACGGCCCAACTAACTATTACAGATATGAATTTTGATTTAGAAACAAAAATTTTCACGGGTAAAACAAAACCATTCGCCAGTGTATATATGAGTTCTCCGGCAGATGAAAACTTTGGAGAAGGAACAACAACTGCGGATAAAGATGGTTATTTTTATGCAGAATGGGCGACAACACCAAAACAAATTACTGCATATGCTTTTGATGAATCGGGTAATTATAGTGAAGAAGTAACCTATCAAGTCCCAGCGAAAAAACAAAATGAGGCAGTCGTAACAGCTCCAGATAAAGTGAAGAAAATCGAAACAAAGAATGCGGTCAAAAGCGCAACAACAAAACCTACTGATGTTACAAAAGTTACAAAAGACGACAAAACAGATTTGCCAAGCACAGGTGACAAAGGTACAGAATGGATTTTCGTGGTAGCGGGTGTTATAGTTATTCTTGTGGCAGTGTTATTACTTAGGAAACGTAAAAAATAAACTAATTGCTATAGGGAATAACTCAAAAATAAGGAGCGAATAATGAAGAAGTTATTAAGCGGTTTAATTGTTGTTTTAATGGTTAGCCTACTTGGTCACTCCTTTAACGCCGAAGCAGCATCCTACGAAAAAATCATTTATGACAAAGCAGTTAATCTAAAAGGGGTAGTAAATCAGTCAAAACGAAATGATGGTATTAATAGCAAAATGTACAAAACGAGTAGTAGTGTTAAGTACCTCGGTTCAGCTAAGAAATACGACAAGAAGACGTTGATTATTACGCGCGAAGGAAAAACAGCAAGAGCTAAATGGTACTATTGCAAGTTAGGGAATACTACAATCGGCTGGATTGACTCACGTGCCTTTACAAATATTGGTAAACCAACAATTGCTGACGCCGTTCCAGCACTTTGGAACAGCAAAAAAGCAATTATCACCACAAAACCAAAAAGCACTACCGCAACAACCTACTTTTTCCAAAAAAATAGTGCTGGAAATTGGTATGAAGTTCGTCATTTTACCAGTCATATCGGCAAATGGGGATTTGATCCAAAGTTCTCTGAAAAAAGTTCTGGAACTCCAGTTGGCGTTTACCGAACAGGCATTGCTTTTGGACAAAAGGGGAACCCTGGTACAAAACTGACATTTAGAGCGATTACTAATAGAAGTTATTGGATTTCTAATTCTAATGACAAAGCTTATAATACTTGGCAAGAACGCAATTCCTCTAGTTCTGCAGATGAAAAAATGAAGATTCCGCAGTACAAATACGGAATGGAAGTGAAATACAACGCTAAACGTGTAAAAGGTAAGGGATCGGCTGTGTTTTACCATGTTGATTCACCAAAATACAATTACACATTAGGTTGCGTCGCTCAAAGTGAAGCCAATACAAAAGAAGTGCTAAAATTCGCGGATAAAAATACACTTATTGTGTTAGGTGAAGAAAGCCGAATAAAAACTTTTTACGGTATCAACTAAGCTAGAGAATTTCTCTAGCTTTTTTTGTTTGGAGAAAAAAGCTAAGTAGCCCAGCCCCAAATTTTCTTCTATTTGACGTATAATAAAAAGAAACGAAAATGCGGGGTGAGCTGTTTGACGAGTAAACCATACATAATGGGCGTAGACATTGGAACTTCAAGCACAAAGGCAGTACTTTTTAATCAACGAGGAGAAGTGATTTTCCGGCAGGCGACGCATTATGAACTAATAACTGATGAAACCGGGAAAGCGGAAGAGAGCCCCACGGAAATTTTTGATGCCGTTTTGACTTCCATTCAAGCTGTCATGAAAAATATTAATACAGAGGAGTTAGCGGGGATTTCGTTTAGTTCTGCGATGCATAGTTTAATTATGGTTGGAAGTAATGGAGAGCTTTTGACTGAATGTATCACTTGGGCGGACGGACGAAGCAGTGAGACGCTTGAAAAAGTAAAAAGGGATAATTACTTATTCCAACTGTATGAGGCCACAGGAACGCCGATACACCCTATGAGCCCCTTTGCCAAAATTTGTTGGTTGAAGGAGGAAAAGCCTACTTTATTTAAACGTACAGAAAAATTTGTTGATATTAAATCGTATATTTTGTATCGCTTGTTTGGTGTTTGGGTGATGGATGAATCGTTAGCATCGGGGACTGGACTATATAACATTATGGAGCACGACTGGGAATTTGAAGCAATGGAAATTGTAAAATTAACCCCGGATTTCTTACCGAAAGTTGTACCAGAAACATATCAATTAGCGGGTGTGAAAAAAGAATACGCTGAATTAATGGGAATCCCAGAAAATTTACCATTCATTATAGGAGGTAGTGACGGGGCGCTAGCTAATATTGGTATTCAAGCGACTGGTCAAAATGATGTCACGATTACAGTAGGAACAAGTGGTGCAGTGCGTAAACTTACCGACCAATTCCAAATAGATTCACGTGGCCGGACGTTTTGTTATGGAGCTGGTGATGGATACTTTATCGCAGGTGGAGCAGTGAATAATGGTGGGAAAGTAGTTGAGTGGGGTTTGCAACAATTTGGCTCTGAAGCTGAAATTAGTAGGCGGGATTTCGCAAGCTTTATTGCAAAAATAGAGGAAGTTCCTCCGGGCGCTGCGGGTCTTTTATTCCAGCCATATTTGTTAGGCGAGCGTGCACCATTTTGGACTAATGATATTCGAGGAGGTTTTGTTGGGCTGACGATTAATCATACAAAAGCCCATTTTATTCGAGCGATTTTGGAAGGTGTTGCTTTTAATCTTGCAGAAGTTTATGAGGTGGTTTCGGCCCCAGATGATATTATTTATGTCACAGGCGGGATTTCAGCGCACGATGCTTGGTGTAAACTTCTGGCGGATATTTTGAACCGTGAGATACGTGTTCCGCATACGATAGAAGGCTCAAGTTTAGGAGCAGCGATTATTGGTATGCGATCACTAGGGATTTTGAAGGATCTTAATCTAAAACATACAATGCCAATTAAAGCGGTATATCATCCAAGCGAGAATGTCCTTAAATACGCGGAATTACGTCTGATTTTCAAACAGGTAACCACACAGTTAATGTCTAGCTACAGCCAATTAAATAGTTGGCAAAAGAAGTTTGATATTAACAGCTAAATTTTGGATTTCATGATATAATCACTAAAAGAAAAGTGATGACGAGGGGGAGAAACCATGAATAAAAAAATAGTATGGATAGCTTTAACATTAGTAGGTATTTGTGTAGTTGGTACGATTATCGCAGCAATCATGAGTGTTTACTTACGTTAAAAAATATTTCCGTGTTCCCGCTTGCACTTTTTAGATGAAAAAGGTACACTAGTAATTGAGCTCTTTTCAGAGTTTGCGCTAAATAATTTTTTATTTGGCATTTAATTATTGGTAGCAAATTTGTCGTGCTAGACGGGGAGGTAGCGGCGCCCTGTAACCCGCAATCCGCTCTAGCGGGGTTGAATTCCTCATTTGAGGCATCGTAATTGTTTGGTCTGCCCTTGACAAGTGGTGTTGAAGGTTGGGTCTTGCGCAATGGGAACCTGTGAACCATGTCAGGTCCGGAAGGAAGCAGCATTAAGCAGTGCTTCTCATGTGCCGCGAGGTCGCCTGGCCCGAGCTAACTATCAGGGTAACGCAGATGATTGCATGTCGATGTGAGGTGCGCGACACTAATTTTAAATATATAAAAGACTATTTTGCTTAAGGCAGAGTAGTCTTTTTTCTACAAATCAGCTCGTATTCTCAGAAAAATAATGTATAATGCTACATAAACTGGTACAATATAAAATAGTAAAGCAATTCATGACAAAGGATGAAAATAATGCAACAACTAAAATCAAAAAAGAAATGGCTGCCAGCTTTAATCGTTGCAGTTTTCGTAGGAATTATCGTAATCTTAGCAATTATGTTTGGCTTTTTCCAACGCCAAGAAGTGTTTGATAAGTATGAAGTAGCTTACGAAATAGACGGCAAATTATATGAAGTCTTCCCAATTAGTGCGACAGATATTGGCGTAGATAAAAAATCTAAAGATAAAAACCTCTATTTCCGCGTAAATAGTTATTATAATATTGATTATTTATTCCGACTAGCTTATAAACAATATGAAATTAATGAACCATCTACCAATAAATATTACTCAGGTTTGATTGACTACAGCGTGGCCGATAATGCTTACGTTACACAAAAAGATGTGTATATCACAAACAATGAATCTTATGCAACGTATGACTTTTTTGATAAAAATGGCAAAAAAATCTATTCTTATAATCCGGAAGAAACCTCAAATGATGATTACATCGTGCGCATCAAGCCGACAATTCTACAAGGATACGAAAAAAGTGATATCGGTAGCTATGATGACTATCTAAATATTACGGCACTTTTTAAAGATAAATTAGGCATGGACGTAAATGTCCGCATTGATGAGGATAAAGAAATGGTTATCTTCTCAATTAAATAAAAAAGAGCATCCGCGGGGATGCTCTTTTTTATTTAATTATCATCTGTTTTCTTTTCAACGTCTTGCTTCTTTTGTTCACTCGCATTTTTTGGTTCTTTTATATCATCAGGAAACACAATCGAAAAATGCTCTTTTTTCACAACTTTACTATTTTTCGACTCTTCCGGCATATCTCGTTTGACTGCCATATTTATCACCTCGAATTGTTGGTATTACTTAGCTTATGCTCATTATAACACAGAAAGAAGAATCTATGAATTAAGTGGAACTGTGTAATGTTAGCGCTTACTTACACAGTTTTTTAGGTATGTGTGTAATAGTGCTTCGTTGGTATAAATGATAACTATTACAAGTGATAATCGTATATTTTATTACGTTTATGTACTTGGCACGGAAATTGCAATAGATTAAGGTGAATCTAAATGTAAGCCTTATCATGAAGCGGAGAGGAGGGCTCCCAAAATTTCACGAGGTCATGCAAAGATTCCATCTGGTTTGTTCTAGTAATGGGGATTGCTAGGACAAAGTAAACAGATATAGCTGATAAACTTAAAAGGATGTGTACATAAAAATTATATTTTGTTTAAAGAGATGAGCGCTAAATAAAAAAGGTTCATGGGAGGATAAAATATGAATGGATTAACAGCATTTTTAGAAAAGTATTTTGTGCCGGTAGCAGCAAAAATTGGTTCACAAAAACATCTAGTTGCATTACGTGATGCTTTTATTTCAACAATGCCAATCACTATGGCTGGGTCAATTGCAGTACTTTTAAATGCGTTTTTTAGGGATTTTCCAACTGACTGGGGATGGACAGGATTTGTGGAAGCGATGCAACCACTTATCGGGATTAATGGATATGTATACAATGGGACGTTAGCAATTGTTTCAATTATTTTTGCCTTTTCACTAGGGTATAATTTATCAAAAGCGTATGAAGTGGATCGATTAGCTGGGGGGCTAGTTTCTCTTGCTGCTTTTGTTATGAACTTAACTGTTACTGTTAGCTTAGATGCAGTAAAAGCTGCGATTGCGGCTTCTAATGCAAATTTCGATGTAGCTACTTTACCAAAAGAATTTGCTGGAATTTACGGATTCTTTAGCCTAAGCCAAGTAAATGGTACCGGCTTGTTTACCGCAATGATTTTCGGTTTTATATCAACTATTATTTATGCGAAATTAATGCGCAGAAATATTATTATCAAAATGCCAGATTCTGTTCCACCGGCTGTAAGTAAAGCTTTCGCAGCGATTATTCCTGCTTTAGTAGCACTTTATGTTGTTGGTATTATTGACTGGGCATTCTTCAAAATCACAAATATGGACGTTATTACTTGGATTTCCAAAACAATTCAAGAACCGCTATTATCACTTTCGCAAGGCTACGGAGCTGTTTTACTAGTTACTTTCTTAGTACAATTACTATGGTTCTTCGGGATTCATGGTCCGAACGTACTTGCTCCGGTTCTAGAGTCACTTTGGGGTACAGCACAACTACAAAACATTAGTGCGGCACAAGAAGGCGCTAAATTACCATTCGAATGGGTACGTGGTTCTTTCGATGCGTATGTATGGATGGGTGGTTCAGGCGGTACGCTTGTATTAATTATCGCGTTACTAATGTTCTCGAAACGAGCGGATGCACGAACAGTTGCGAAATTGTCTCTTGCACCAGGTATATTTAATATTAACGAACCAATCATGTTTGGTTTACCGATTGTATTAAATACAATTTACTTAATACCATTCCTTATCGCGCCAATGGTAATGGTAACAATCGCTTACTTTGCAACAACACTCGGCATTGTCGGGCCAGTTAAAATTGCAGTAGTTTGGGTAATGCCGCCACTTCTGAATTCCTTCTTAGCAACCGGGGGAGATTGGATGGCACCAGTAATTTCACTCATAAATATGGTCGTCGCGTTCTTGATTTGGGTACCATTTGTTATTACCGCAAATCGCGTTGGTGTACCAGAAGAAGAGATGAAAGCTTAGAAAATAATAAGTTTCTGGCTAGGTACAGCTAAATTGTGCCTAGCCAGTATATCATGTAGGAATTCCTGCACCATTTTTATTCATTGCAAGAAGTGAAAGATAAAGTTAAACTATATAAAAGGAGGTTTTTTTAAATGATTATTCTTAATTGTCCAATGAAGCGAGATTACATTACTGAATTACTTGAAACATATGATAAAGACGGTGTAACTTTTAAAAAAATAGACGAAAAAGGTATGAAACTTACTTTTGAAACAAATATTGAAGACGAAGAAAAGGCAGCAAAAATCGCCAAAGAAACTATAAAAGCAACTGAAATAGGTTCTGTACTCTATTTCCAAGTTAGTGTGGGTTGAAAATGAAAATTGTTAATGCACTATTTCTTATTAGTATAGGTCTTATTATTATTATGTTTAGTCCTTCTTATGGAAAAGATGGGATGGCTAGTGTACCTCTTCTAGTTACCGGACTTGCGGTTGTTTTAATTGGCTGTGTATTCATCGTGCTAAAAATCCGTAAAGATAAGAAAGAAAAGAATTAGAAGGAGTCGATTGAAAAGTGAATGTCACACAGAAATTATATATATCCCAAAAAGAATGCTTTGATACACTAGTTAGCTCAGCAATCTATGATGTGAAAAATGCCACTGGTAAAACGCTTCAAGTACGCAAATTAGAAGGATATAAATATCAACGTACGATGTCTAATGGCGCACTTGCGACAACAAAAATTGTTAAAGTGCAACCTAATGAACTTTATCAATTCGAAACAAGTAGTCGTGTGAACACTCATACGACGACGTATACGATAAAATCCACTAGCGAAACAACATGCGAAGTGACGTATAACGAATTAATTGAAACGGAAAAAGCGCTAAATAAAATGAATAATATTATTGTTGGTTTTATGTTCGGCTTCTTCCGGAAAAAGCGTGTGAAAAATTTGCTGAAATCAATTGAGCTTTCTGTTATTAATGAAAGTAAGCAGAAGCAGGAGAAATTGGCTGCTAAAAGTGAACAGTAATGGGTTGGAATCGGGCTTTTTCGGGGGTCTGGTTCTTTTTTTGGGGTTTTGATTTTTGGTTTTTGGTGGTGGCGGTTTTTGAAGCTAGCCTGACTAAGGACGTTTTGAAACTTCTGGGAAGGATTAAATCATCGCTTTGCTCAGATTTATATTGAAGAACTAAATCAAAATAAAGTACATTTTGAAAGTTCTGGGAAGGATTAAATCATCGCTGCGCTCAGATTTATATTGAAGAACTAAATCAAAATAAAGTACATTTTGAAAGTTCTTCAACAATACGTTATAATAAAACTACTAAAATGGTTTTAGGTGAAGGAGAGTGGCAGATGGCGTATCAGGCTTTGTATCGGGTTTTTCGGCCGCAGTCGTTTCAGGATGTTGTTGGGCAGGAACATGTGACGAAAACGCTTAAAAATGCCATTGTGCAAAATAAAACTTCGCATGCTTATTTATTTTCTGGGCCTAGGGGAACAGGGAAGACTAGTGCGGCGAAAATTTTTGCGAAGGCGATTAACTGTGAACACGGCCATGACGGGGAGCCTTGCAATGAATGTGAGATTTGTAAAGGTACGACGGACGGTTCTATACCAGATGTTCTTGAAATCGATGCTGCCAGTAATAACGGGGTTGAAGAAATTCGAGATATCCGGGAAAAAGTAAAGTATGCGCCAACTGTGGCGAAATATAAAGTATATATTATCGATGAAGTGCATATGTTATCGACGGGAGCGTTTAATGCGCTACTAAAAACGCTGGAAGAACCGCCGAAACATGTCATTTTTATTTTGGCAACAACAGAACCGCATAAGTTACCGCTAACGATTATTTCGCGGGTACAACGGTTTGATTTTAAACGAATCACGACACAAGATATTATTGGTCGTTTGAAATTTATTTTGGAAGAAGAAAAAATCCCTTATGACGAAAAAGCGTTGATGATTGTTGCGCGTGCGGCTGAAGGCGGGATGCGTGATGCGCTTAGCTTGCTCGATCAAGTTATTTCCTACGGATCAGAAGAAGTTACCGTGGAAGACGCGCTCGAAATAACGGGTTCGGTTGCTCAAAATCTCCTTACAAAACTAGTAAGCGCAGCGTTTGACGGTGATGCGGCGGAAGCTATTTCAACGCTGACAGCACTGCTAGCAGAAGGAAAAGACCCAGTTCGTTTAGTGGAAGACTTACTCGTATTCTTTAGAGATGTGCTGCTGTATCAAAAAGCGCCGAATCTGGAAGAAACACTGGAACGAGCTTTGATTGATGATGATTTTGTTGCTTTGGCAAAACGAGCAGATTCACTTAAAGTGTATGAGTTCGTGAAAATTTTAAATACAGCGCAACAACAAATGCGTTTTTCGAATCACCCAGGGATTTATGTCGAAGTGGCGCTTGTTCAGTTAACTCAGGCGGGTCAATCAGTTGCAGGTGGCGGGAATGTGCCAGCAGATGCGGCTTCTGGAAGCGACGTCTCTGACTTAAAACGTCAAATGGAGCAAATGCATCAAGAGATACAAACGCTGAAAAAACAAATTGCCAGTGGGGCCGGAGCAGCACCAGCTGATAAACCAACCCAAAATCGCGGGGGCTCTAAGAAAGCGATCAACAACGGAAAGCAATTTAAAGCTCCTATTGGTAAAATCAACCATGTGTTAGGTGAGGCTAAAAAAGAGAATTTACAATTAATTCGTGGTTGTTGGGGTGAATTATTATCGATGTTGATGGCATCTCAAGCAGCTCTTTTAAATGACGCAGAACCTGTAGCTGCATCTCAGGACACTTTTGTGTTAAAATTTAAGCATGAGATTCACTGTCAAATGGCGATGGATAATCCGAATTTTGTTGAAACCATCACATCAAGTATTGCACGACTGACACAAGTAAATTATACTTTTATTGGAATCCCAGAAGATCAATGGGCTGATGTAAGAGAGAATTTCCTGCATAGTCATGGTAGTGATGCTGATGCGGAGGACGGCGCAAATCCAGAAGCTAAAAAACCAGCGGAAGATCCTTTTGTTGCAGAAGCCGCAAAACTCGTTGGTGAAGATTTGCTTGAAATTAAAGATTAAAAAACAATAGAAGAAAGAGGAGATTATTCATGCGTGGAATGGGAAATATGCAAGGTATGATGAAACAAATGCAAAAAATGCAAAAGGAAATGGCGAAAGCTCAAGCTGATTTAGAAGCTCAAGAGTTCACTGGAACTGCTGGTGGCGGAATGGTTACAGTAAAAGCTACTGGTAAACGCGTCATTACGGATGTTGTTATAAACGAAGAAGTAGTTGATCCAGAAGACATCGAAATGCTACAAGATTTAGTACTTGCAGCAACAAATGACGTATTAAAACAAATTGAAGATACAACTTCACAAACAATGGGTAAATTCACACAAGGGTTAAATATCCCTGGAATGTAATATTGCTTGGTTTGAGACTCTTGGCTTGTATTCAAGAGTCTCAACTATTTTTCAATAGAATGTTCCACGTGAAACATTTGTATTTTGAAGGTGAGAGGAAGACAAATTATGCATTATCCTGAGCCGATAACGAAATTAATAGATAGTTTTATGAAATTACCAGGAATTGGACCAAAATCGGCAGCTCGGCTAGCATTTTATGTGTTAGATATGAAAGAAGACGATGTGCTAGATTTTGCAAAAGCACTTGTTGATGCGAAGAGAAACCTAAGCTTTTGTTCCGTTTGTGGTCACATTACAGATAAGGATCCATGTTATATTTGTGCTGATACGTCACGCGATCGAAGTGTTATTTGTGTGGTACAAGAATCCAAAGATGTCATTGCAATGGAAAAAATGCGTGATTTTCATGGCTTATACCACGTGCTTCATGGCACAATTTCTCCAATGGACGGAATTGGACCAGAAGATATTAATATTCCTGATTTGCTGAAACGTTTGCAAGATGACACTATTGAAGAAGTTATTTTAGCAACAAATCCAAATGTTGAAGGAGAAGCCACTGCGATGTATATTTCGCGTTTACTAAAACCTTCAGGCATAAAAGTAACGAGAATAGCGCATGGCCTTCCAGTGGGTGGAGACTTAGAATATGCGGATGAAGTGACGCTTTCAAAAGCAATGGAAGGACGAAGAGAAGTCTAAACCGAGGTGATTAAATGGAGTCCAGAAGTAATAAGTTTGGCCGGAAGAAAAACAAGAAGATTGGCAAATTACACAAATCCTATGATGCTTATCTGATGGAATTGATTGAAGTCACACAAGAAAATTGGCACAAACAGAAAGTTCTAATGCGTAAAAGCTTTGAATATGATCCTAATTTAGAATACGAGGAAAAAAAGGCCGAAGCGCGCTATTTTTACCTTTTTAAAGAAGCACGTACAAGACAATTAAAAAACAAATAAAAAAATCTACTAAGCCAAATTGGTTTAGTAGATTTTTATTTTAGGCTAAATTTCTGATCTTACATACATTACGTCTGGTGCGTGGCTCACACGTTCACCAGTATTTAAACGCTCGACTTGGCGCATATCTGCTTCCGATAATTCAAAATCATAAATAGCTGCATTTTCTCTAATTCTTGAAGGTGTTTCTGATTTTGGAATGATAGAGATATTATTTTGTAAGTGCCAACGAAGGACGATTTGAGCAGGTGATTTCCCGTGTTTTTCCGCTAGGTCAATAAGGATTTGCTCTTGTAAAACGCCACCTCGGCCAAGTGGGCTCCAAGCTTGGTGAACGATATGTAGCTCTTCTAAATAGCGGTGTAAAAGATGATTCGGAAAGTGCGGATGCGTTTCAAGCTGATCAACTACTGGAAGAACATTTGCGCTTGTGCGAAGACGATCCAAGTGATGTGCTTCAAAATTGCTTACGCCGATAGCGCGAACAAGCCCCTCATCATATAATTTTTCTACAGCACGCCAAGTATCGAAAAATGTATTTTGTTTTGGCCAATGAACTAAATATAAATCAATTTGATCTAGTTGCAATTTTTTCTGTGATTTTTCAAAAGCCCGAAGCGTTTCATCGTAACCTTGCTCTGTATTCCACATCTTTGTTGTTACGAAAAATTCATCTCTTTTCAAGCCGCTTGACGCAAAAAAGTCTCCAAGTTCTTTTTCATTATGGTAAAATGAAGCCGTATCAAATAAGCGATACCCAACATCCACCGCGGTTTCCAGCGCAGTACGCATACGCGCTTCATCTGTTAACTTGTAGACCCCAAAACCATGTCTAGGCATTTCAATTCCATTGTTCAGTCTGTATGTATCCGAGAAAGAAAGTGTCATTTCATTTACCTCCTACTTTAGTTTATTAACTTAAGCATACCAGAAAATGGAGAATTTCTGTAGAATGAAGGAGAAAAATTTTTATACAACATAAAAAAGGCTGAATCTCAGCCTTTTTTCTTAACTTGGGATTAAACTGTTTAGCACGTGCGCAATGCCGTCTTCGTTGTTGGATAAAGTAACGGAGCTTGCTGCAGCTTTTAATTCCGCGACAGCATTTTGCATAGCGATTCCTGTACCTGCATATTCGACCATAGTGATGTCATTATGACCGTCTCCGAATGCGATAATATTTTCAGCGTGAATGCCCATAGGTGTTAAAACGGTATCAAGTGCTTTGGCTTTATCAATGCCCTGGGCTGTGAATTCGAAGTAAAAATCAGCAGTAAAGACACAATTAAGTGTATCTTTGAAAGGCGCCATCATTGCTTGGTAATTTTTTTGCATATAGGCCGGATCACCGGCAGTGAGGATTTTACTTAGACGATAATCTAAAAATGCAGCTAAATCATCTTTTTCACAGAGTTTGAAATTTCCACCGCGAGACTCGTACTGAATAATATTTATTTCTTCGCCGCGGTAAGGTACGTAGCAGTCGTATACGTCATTTGTATACATATAATCCTCTTTATCAATCATTACTTTGACTTTAAATTGTTTCATATGTTCTAAAACGGCTTTTCCTTCTTCAACAGTAAGTGCTTGGTTGAATAATTCTTCACTTCTCGCGCAATCAACTACTTTAGCGCCGTTGTATGAAACGAGCAAACCGTGATGCTTTTCCATTTCTAATTGTTCCGCATATGCGTGCATTCCTGTGGTTGGTCTACCAGATGCTAGAATAAGTTTAACACCATTCTCTTGCGCGGTGATGAGTGCTTTTTTTGTTTCTGGTGAAATTTTTTTGTCGTCGTTCAATAAAGTGCCATCAATATCTAAAATAATTGCTTGGGTTGTCATGTAAGTTGAGCTCCTTTTTTTCTTTATTGTATCACTAGAAAATCAGGAAAAGTTAGAAGTGGCGTATATTGAGAGCTTTTTTTCAATTTGAAAGGAAAATGGCTGTGTTTTTGAAAAATCATTCCAATTCAGTGTTCATTTTTTGGTAATTAGTCGTTTTGTATTGAATGTTTTTTTCGTAATTCTGGTTAAAATAAATGGAATAAAGCGTGTCGAAAATGCTTAGTAATGATTGCCGTGTTGAGAATGAAGAGACTTTGTTGTAATGGTTCTCAGCGGAGGCCATGTAGATTTTGTGTGTGGCAAATTCGACTAAAGGATTGTCTTGCATAGATGTAATTAAAATAATATCGACATTGTTTTCGGACAAGATTTTGACGACTCTTTGAAGTGTCCGACTCCGGCCGCCGTAAGAAACAACGATGGCAATATGGTTTTCGTCGCTGTTGGCGGCCGATAAGCTTTGGATATAATCTTCTTCAGGGACATTGACTAAAACGCCGATTTCCTGCATTTGAAATTTGAAATTTTGAGCGAAAAATAAATTGGCAGAAGCCGCGTAAACATCAATAGTTTTTGCATTAATTAATTTTTCACCAATTTTTACAAGTTCTTCTGGATCGGCGTTATTTAATGTTTCGTCGATGGTTCCTTTATATATTTGGTTTAGGTTAGTCATTATTTGGTAGGGTGTATCGGATTCCAAAATAGGATAATCGTAATTTATATCTTTTTCAGCGTTTGTTTCTCGAAGGCTCGAAGCGATTTCGATTTTTAGTTCACCGATTCCGTTCAGCCCTAGTTTGTTAATTAAGCGGTAGATTGTTGCAGCAGAAACGAAGGCAGCTGCAGCCAACTCTTTTGGCTTAAACTGTAATGTTTTTTTCGGGTTCGCTAAAATATAATTCGCAAGTTCTTTTTCACTATTGGTTAAATTGGTTAGTTCGCGTATTTTAATTAAAATATTCATCGTTTCAAATCCTAACTTTTTAGAATGGGAAATTGTTTTAAATAATTATACCATTAAATAAAAAAGTCCCTCTAGACAAAGTGCATCTAAAGGGATCTTTATCAATTATTTAATTTCGATTGTCTTAAGATTTGCTGCGATAACTTCTGGTTTTTCATCCATTTGAACTTGAGCAGCTGTAGCATAGGCACCTTCTAAAATCGGAGCATTAAAGAGAATAATTTCTTTTTCGCTAATTTCTTCAACGGTTTCTATGTTCATTTTGGCGCTTCCGAGGTCATAGAAAGTGTAGACTTTATCAGCTTCGTTACTTTCAATCGCTTCATTTACGGCATCAAAACTCGTGCCAATGCGACCGTCTTCTGTTCCACCGGCGTGCGTGATAGAAACGTCTGGGGCAATTTCTTTAATAATATCATGAACACCTTTTGCTACATCTTTGGAATGAGAAACGATGACAACGCCATAAGGTTTAGTCATAAGTTAGCTCACCTCCGTTTGAAGCATTGCATGAAATAGCAATGCGGATGAGTATGCGCCTGGATCGAGATGACCAATTGAACGTTCACCAAGATAACTTGCTCGACCTTTAGTGGCTTTTAAATCTTTTGTTTTTTGTAAAGCCGCATCCACCACATCATCAGTTAAATCTTCTTGATGTAACGCATGGACAACTGGTTCCCAAACATCAATCATTGTTTTTTCGCCAGCATGCGATTTACCGCGTTTTTCGATGCCTTCTAGACCAGCCTCAATTACTTTTGTAAGGCCAACAGCGTCTATGGTATCCGCATCAACTGCTTTACTCATGTTCAGAAATGCTGTTCCATAAAGCGGGCCAGATGCGCCACCAACTTTGCTGACCATTGTCATCCCAGCGGTTTTGAAAACATCTTTTAGGTCAGCCGGTTCTTTTTCTGTGAAAACTTTTTTGAGTTCGCTGAGTCCGCGAGCCATATTGATACCGTGGTCTCCGTCACCAATCGCTTGGTCGAGATCACTTAGTAATTGTTTGTTTTCTTGTACGCGTTCGCCGAAGTCATTTAACCAACGTAACGCCCAATCTTTATCATAAGTCATGATTCATTCCTCCAAATTTTATTACCATGCAATTGTGTCCACTGGGAGTTTCAACATATCTACCCATTTTTCATCCTCTAATTTCAAAATGGTTAAGGATAAACCGGCCATTTCAAGAGAAGTCATATAATCTCCAACAAGTGTTTTTGCAACTTGAACGCCGGCATTTTTTAGAAGTTCATGGACATCATTTGCGAAAACATATTGTTCCATTAGTGGTGTTGCGCCCATGCCGTTAACAAGGACAACCACTTTATCGCCAGCTAGGAGTTTGCTTTCATTGCTAATCCGTTCGTAAAGTTGCTTAGCTAAACTTGCAGATGGCATAATTTTTTCACGTGTAAACCCAGGTTCGCCGTGGATTCCAATACCTAGTTCGATTTCGTCGTCACCGAGCTCAAAGCCGGGATGTCCAACCTCGGGAACAGTACAAGGAGAAAGTGCGACACCAAGCGTTTTAACAGAAGCAATTACTTTTTCACCAAGGGCTTTCAATTCATCAAGAGATGCGCCTGCTTCTGCCGCCGCCCCGATAATTTTATGCACTAGAACCGTTCCAGCTACACCGCGGCGTCCTGTTGTAAAAGTACTGTCTTCAACAGCAATATCATCATCTACTACGATTTGTTCTACTTTAATATCATCGGCATCTGCTAAATCTGCCGCCATTTCAAAATTCATCACATCACCGGTATAGTTTTTCACGATCAAAAGCACACCAGCGCCTTGATCTGCGGCTTTAATACCTTCATAAATTTGGTCGGGAGTTGGGGAAGTGAAAACATCACCGCACACAGCCGCAGACAACATTCCGCGACCCACATAACCAGCATGAGCCGGCTCGTGACCAGAACCTCCACCGCTTACAAGTCCGACTTTTCCTGGACGTTTATCATTTCTTGCAATGACGCGAGTTCCTTCGACACGGTGAACAACATCAGCATGCGATTTAACTAAACCTTCCACCATCTGTTCTACTACTTGATCAGTACCGTTAAGAATCTTCTTCATCTGACAAAAAACCTCCTTTAAAATAGTCCTCTTACCTCAATTTCCCTTTACTAGAAAGTCAAAACGTAGTTGCTCCTTTTATTATACAACTTAGAAAATGAAAACGCTTTAAAACTGCAAGAATGTGTCATAAATCCAGCAAAATGGTACAATGAAGGAGAGAATTTGAAAAGGGGAATTGTTATGAGAAATCAATCTAAAATGCCTTTAGTGGAACGGTTAGATGCTCATGCTAAGTCTTGCCCAATATCACTCCATGTTCCTGGACACAAAAGTGGAGCAATTTATCCAGATGCATGGCAAAAATTATTGAAATGGGATGTAACAGAAATTACTGGAATGGACGATTTGCACCACCCTGAAGATGTGATTTTGGAAGCAGAAGAGTTACTTGCGGAATGTTATGGAAGTAAAAAAAGCTATTTTCTAGTCAACGGAACAAGCGGAGGAAACTTGGCGGTTATTATGGCAACTTTAAAGCGTGGGGAGAAAGTTTTAGTGCCAAGAGATGCGCATAAATCAATCTTGCATGGTATCGAACTGGCAGGCGGAGAACCGATTTTCTTAACCCCAGCGACAAATAAAGAAGTTGGCGTCGCGAGTGGTGTGACAACCGAACTTCTCGAAGAAACATTACATAATCACCCAGATGTAAAACTATGTATTTTCACTTATCCGAGCTACTACGGAACGACTTTTAACTTGCAAAAATGTATTCGAATTGCGCATGATTTTGGCGCGGTTGTATTTGTTGATGAAGCGCACGGAGCCCATTTTTTAACAAGTTCTGAATTTCCGAAAAGTGCAGTGGAGCTTGGTGCGGATGTGGTTGTTCAGTCGGCGCATAAGACGTTGCCGGCGCTAACGATGGGATCCTATTTACATGTCGTTAATGATTTACCGATTTTTGAAAAACTAGCTTATTATCTGCAAGTATTCCAAACGAGCAGCCCGTCTTATTTAATTATGGCGTCACTAGATGCGGCGAGGAAATATGTGGCAACTTACACAGCGGCAGACGTCGAAGCTTTTTGGAAAATGCGTGCCAGATGGATTAAATGGCTAACGAAGAATAAATTTGAAGTCATTTTGCCAGATGATCCACTTAAAATCATCGTGCGCAAAACAGGCTACACGGGGTACGAACTGCAAGCCATTTTTGAAGAAAGTTCTTATTTCCCAGAGCTTGCCGACGAGTCGCAAGTGTTACTGATTTTACCATTAATCAAAAAAGGAATTGATTTCACGCCAATCAGCCGGATTCATTCACCGATGAAAAAAGAAATCGCGAAAGAGCCGTACGAAATGTCGACACCTTGCGCGTCAGGTCTTGCTTTAACTTATGAAGAAATGCACGCACGCGCGACCGAATTCGCATTACTAGATGAAGCTACGACACGCGTTTCGGCTGAAACAATCTCGCTCTATCCGCCGGGAATTCCCGCAATCATCCGCGGAGAAGGCATCACCGAAAAGCATATCCGCGAACTAAAAAACATTCGCACACGCCACTACCAAGGCGGCGAAAAACTAGCCGAGAATTACATCCGTGTATTCCGCTAATTTATGCTATAATCAAACAGAAAGCGACACGAAAGGGAAAGGAAATTACTAAATGAAAGCAATTTTTATTACACTCGAAGGCCCAGATGGCTCTGGTAAAACAACAGTAGGAACACTACTTAATCAAAAAATGACGGAAGCTGGCATCGATTTTATTAAAACGCGCGAACCAGGTGGCAGCCCGATTTCAGAAAAAGTAAGAAATATCGTGCTCGGAATTGGCAATGAAGAAATGGACCCAAAAACAGAAGTACTACTTATTGCGGGAGCGCGCCGTCAACATGTCGTTGAAACAATCCGTCCTGCTCTAGCGGCAGGGAAAACAGTACTTTGTGACCGTTTCATGGATAGCTCTCTTGCTTACCAAGGTGCCGGACGTGACATGAATATGGAACAAGTTTTACAAGTGAATTTATATGCGATCGAGGATACATTGCCTGACCGGACGTACTATCTCGATGTGCCTGCCGAAGTCGGTTTAGCTAGAATCGCCGCTAATAAGGGCCGTGAAGTCAATCGCTTGGATAAAGAAGATATTACCTACCACGAAAAAGTCCAAGCTGGTTACGAAAAAGTCATCAACATGTTCCCGGAACGTTTTATGCGAGTGGACGCTACAAAGACACCAGAAGAAATCACAGAAACTATTTTAGCCGACATTTTACGACAATTAGCCTAACATCTAGTGGGACTTCAACACCTTGCCACAAGTGCATATCGCTCTTTAAAATGGCATTTATTTGCTATAATAGAAAAAAGATAGATTTTTAGGAAGGGTTGATTTCTTTGAAACTCATATTTGCGATAGTTCAAGATCAAGATAGCAACCGTTTGTCTGACGCACTTACAAAAGGCAATTTCGGTGCGACCAAGTTAGCTACAACGGGTGGATTTTTAAAAGCAGGAAACACCACGTTTATCATCGGGACAGAAGATGAACGTGTAGAAGATGCCCTAGCGATAATCAAGGAAAACTGTAAAGCACGCGAACAAATGATGACACCATCTGCTTCCTTAGGTGTGACGGTAGATACGTATGTGCCTTATCCAATCGAAGTACAAGTCGGCGGCGCAACCGTGTTTGTAATGCCAGTTGAGAGTTTCCATCATTTTTAGAACAGATAGTGGGAAAGCAGGTATGCGATAAGGGCTACCTGCTTTTTCTTTATCTATAATGGGAATTAGATGCTTTAAACTATCGATGCGAGATAGATGAATTATAACCAATAGACTCTGCTATTCAGATTGTCATTATAATCTGTTTAATTTAATAAAAAAACCGCAGACAAAGCAATTTCTCGCTTTATCCGCAGTTTCTGACCTATCTCGCTCACGAGGTAGGCTTTTTACATTCACTTAATTGTTAATTTCTGACCAACATGAATCATGTTGCTTGTTAACTTGTTCCAAGCTTTAATATTATCTACAGTTGTTTTATATTGTCTAGAAATGGCCCATAAAGAGTCGCCTTTTTTGACAGTGTATGTTTTTACTGTGGAATTACTTGGATTATTTGTGCTTGGTTTTGCTGTATTTGTGTTTGTAGTAGATCCGGCACTAACTTTAAGCTTTTGGCCTGGATAAATAAAATCGGATTTTAAGTTGTTCCAAGCTTTTAGGTTAGCGATAGTCACTTTGTTGTTGTTAGCGATTCTCCAAAGTGAGTCACCTTTTGCTACCGTATAAACTTTAGCGTTCGTGTTAGTGTTAGTGCTTGGTTTGGATGTATTCGTGTTCGTGCTCGGTTTAGACGTATTTGTGTTAGAAGTAGATCCAGCACTTACTTTAAGTTTTTGCCCTGGATAAATGAAATCGGATTTCAGGTTGTTCCAAGCTTTTAGGTTCGCGATAGTTACTTTGTTGTTATTAGCGATTCTCCAAAGCGAGTCCCCTTTTACAACTGTGTAAACTTTAGCGTTTGTGCTAGTGCCTGTACTTGGTTTGGACGTGCTTGTTCCTGTGCTCGGTTTCGATGTATTCGTATCCGATGTAGTGGAACCAGCACTTACTTTAAGTTTTTGCCCTGGGTAAATGAAATCAGATTTAAGATTATTCCAAGCTTTTAGGTTCGCGACGGTTACTTTATGGTTATTAGCGATTCTCCAAAGTGAGTCCCCTTTTACAACTGTGTAAATTTTAGCGTTGGAGGTATTTGTGTTTCCAGTGTTGCTAGAATTACCAGTGCTTCCGGAATTTCCGCCAGTTGTTTTGCCACTGTCATACTGTGTTAAATTATAGCGGCTAATCAAGTCATTTAATTTAGTTGCATAGGCTGTGTCTGTTGCGTATGTTCCAGTTAAGGCTTTCGTTGCATCTTTGTAAGAAGTAGTGTTGCTTTTCCAAACTTTTGAGTAGTAATTTGGGTTCCAGCTGGGGCCTTTTCGAATGACTTGTGCGTAATCTTCTAAGGATTGGTGGTAAGAGGGATATTTTCTGAATTTAGCTGTGATTGTGTAGTAGTTTCCTTTACCATCATCTTCTAGTGTTTGTTTTGTGTAGGATTGGCCGTTGTAAGCTCCCTTGATCCCAAAAAGGTTATAGTTAGGAGCAGAGCCTAATTCGCTCGTTCCATAGGCGCTTTCTAAAATGGCTTGGGCGATCATGACAGATGCGTACAGGTCATTTTCTGCTGCAATTTGGGAAGAAGAGGCTTGGATTGTTTGGATAAAGCTTTGAACAGTTGCTCCCGAACGGAGTGCTGATTTTTGTAATAGGTTGTATGTAGCTGGTGTAGAAGAGCTTGTTGCATTGTCAGGATTGCTAACTGTTGCGGGTTCGGCCGGAGCTTTTTCTACTTGGTTTGTTGCAGCTTGCTTTTCTTCTGGTGTTTTTGTTTGTTCTTTTGTTTCAGTTTGCTGAGGTCCAACGGTTTGTTTTGCTGTGCTTTCAGGAGTGGCCGTTGCTGATGCTTCTTTAGTTGTGTTAGCTTCTGCACTTTTAGATGCTTCGTCAGCAGGCGCTGTTTCGTCTGCGCTAACGATTACTTCGATTCCGGGAACAGTGATAGAGGTTGCGATTGCAGTAACCCCAGCAATTGTTGCACCCGTTTTAAATTTTTTGCTTTTTTTGTTTTTCTTTTCTTCTTGTAAGGCTTCAAGGATTCGTTCTTTTCTCGTTTTTTGCATGGTAAGTCACTTCCAATTCTTTAAATATTCTACATCCATTATTACATACTTAACATTACTTATGATTGATATCGACAAATTGTAATTAAATTGTCAAAAAGGCTAGTATTTGTTATACTGAATATAAGCAAGTGCTTACTTAGTTGAACGGGGGTAAAATAATGATCACAAACGAATCCATCATGGATGCAACACTTTGTATGATGGCGAAACACGGCATCAAAGGCTCCACAACAAGACAATTAGCAGAAGCCGCTGGAATTAATGAAGCTACGATTTTTAAAAAATTTAAGAGTAAAGACAATCTCATTCATATGACGCTGGAAGTCCAATTTGAAAGTATGAAGGCCGAAATCAATCAATTTTTTGATAAAGATTTTGAGAGTGCTAAGGTGTTTCTACGTCAAGCGAGTCAATTTATTTCGGATATTTATGAAAAATATCGGGACTTTATGGTGATTTCTGTTCGAGAAATGGGCAGCAAAGATATGGAATTCATTGATCCGTCGATTGTGGAATATTTGTATGAGCGGGTTAATGAAAAAGTAAAAGAAATGGTTCCGAGTAAGAACTCTGCGCAAGAAGCAGATGCGATTTCTTTGATTTTAAATAGTGTTATTTTGCTTATTATGGTGGAAAAAGTACGCGATGATATTTATAAGCGCCCGCCAACGATTACAACAACCGCAGATTCATTAGCAGATGTTTTATTAAAATTATTGAAATAAATCATGAAAAGTTAAATAAAAGTTAAGTATTTTACATTTTGTCTTGCGGGCTTAGATTTTCTATGTTAAACTCGTAGACGATTAGAGCGATAATAAATATGTAGTTTTGCCTGTTAGGTGAGGCTCCTATGCAAACACAGGCCACTGCCCAAAAATGTCCAAAGACGCCAATGGGTAGAACAGGGATTGTCGGATTAAGGCTTTCCATAATGTGGCTAAGAGTATTCTTTACGTTGCATAGTGCCAAAACTTTAGCGAGGGGAGTCTGTTTTAGTATGCGTATAAATTCAGGGGTCCTTGCCGAGGTTTTGGTAAGGACTTTTTTCATGTTTATTATGAAAATAATTATCTGGGAATTAAAATCTTTTTTTCAGATAATTAAGCTTAGATAAAATTCGAAAGGAGATGAAGGCAATGGACCACCATCAGGGAGAGGAAGTAGAAGAACCGGACTCGTATTATAGTAATCAAGCTGCAAGAGTGACTAACCTTCATCTCTGGCGCACATAAACGTTATTCTCAGCTTGCCTAGAAAGAATTGGAGGCAAGGAAAATGAAAAAACTACACGTAAAAAAGCAAGGTAACAATTTGCTCAAAGAATCACAAATGGGCAAGGGAAAAGTTTTGGAAAAGTTAGGTGTTATGGAAACGGGGCTCACAAACGTAGAAGTTACAGAAAGATTAGCGGAATTTGGTCCCAATCAAACTGTGGAAGAAAAGAAAGTATCAAATTTGCGGCTCTTTATTCGGGCGTTTAATGATCCGTTTATCTATATTTTAGCGATGTTAATGGTTGTTTCGTATTTGACGGACGACATGGAAGCGACTGTGATTATGGCACTAATGATACTTGCGAGCGGCATACTTGGATTTATTCAAACAAGTAGAGCAGAACGGGCGAGTTACGCGTTAAAGAATATGGTGAAAAATAGAGTCAATGTTATTCGAAATGGCTCCATGGATCTGGTGATGCAAGACGCAATCGTACCTGGAGATTTAATTGAAATTTCGGCGGGAGATATTATTCCAGCAGATGCGCGAGTTATTTCGGCTACGGATTTATTAATTAATCAATCGGCGCTCACAGGAGAATCGATTCCTGCTGAAAAATTTGTGGAAGACAAACGTGCCGATCCAGAAATTTTTGAACGGGAAAACCTATTATTTATGGGGACAGATGTGTTAAGTGGGCATGGCCGAGCAGTTGTTTTACGGACTGGAAGCTCGACATTCTTTGGTTCATTGTCCATCGCAGCTACTGAACGCCGAGGCGATACTAGTTTTGATAAAGGTGTTAAATCAATTTCGAAATTACTATTTTATTTTATGATGGTGATGGTGCCGATTGTATTTATGATTAACGGGCTTATGAAGGGCAATTGGTTAGAAGCATTTCTATATGCAGTAGCGATTGCGGTTGGCCTCACACCTGAGATGCT
This sequence comes from Listeria monocytogenes, assembly GCF_900187225.1. Lineage (GTDB taxonomy): Bacteria > Bacillota > Bacilli > Lactobacillales > Listeriaceae > Listeria > Listeria monocytogenes. Next base: position 2,688,952 of record NZ_LT906436.1, on the reverse strand, counting down.
ACCTATGATTGTCAGCACGAACTTGGCAAAAGGTGCAATCAATATGTCGAAGAAAAAAGTAATCATGAAAGAACTGAGCGCCATTCAAAATATTGGTGCAATGGACATTTTATGTACGGACAAAACAGGCACGCTCACTGAAGATAAACTAGAACTTGTAAAATACATTGATAGTGCTGGCGAAACCTCAGAAAGCGTCTTAAAAATGGCTTATTTAAACAGTTACTTCCAAACAGGCTGGAAAAATGTTTTAGATCATGCAGTTATTGCTAATTTAGATGAGAGTACTGCGTCAGGTTGGAAAAAAGTTGGCGAGATTCCATTCAATTTTGATCGACGCCGTTTGAGCGTGGTGGTCGAAAATAGGGCAGAAACAAGGATGATTACAAAAGGCGCGGTGGAAGAAATGCTCACTGTATGCACTCATAAGGAATTTGGTGATGCTGTTTCGACACTATCTGAATCAGAAAAGAGCGAACTTCAAGACATGTGTGCAGAAATGAATCGTTCAGGAATCCGCGTGATTGCTGTGGCCTATAAAACTGGAAAAGTCGGAGAAGCATTTACTAAGACCGACGAAGAACAAATGATTATTGCGGGGTTCCTAGGTTTCCGCGATCCAGTAAAAGCATCGACGAAAGAAGCAATTGCTCATCTTTTTAAAAACCAAATTAACGTAAAAGTTTTGACGGGTGATAACGAAATTGTTACGAAGCGGATTTGTCAGGAAGTCGGCATTCCAGCGAACGGATTTTTACTAGGTGCGGATATAGAAGAGCTTTCCGATGAAGAACTTACGCGCGAACTGCGAAAATATCACATTTTTGCTAAATTAACCCCAATGCAAAAATCACGAATCATTGGTTTGCTTAAAAAAGCGGGGCATACGGTTGGATTCCTCGGTGACGGAATTAATGATGCTCCAGCTCTTAGGAAAGCAGATGTTGGGATTTCGGTTGATACAGCGGCCGATATTACAAAAGATGCCAGCTCAGTCATCTTACTTGAGAAAAGCTTAACGGTCTTAAATGATGCGGTGATGGAGGGTCGGAATGTATTCGGTAATATTCTAAAATACCTTAAAATGACGGCCAGCTCTAACTTTGGTAATGTGTTTAGTGTTTTGGTTGCAAGTGCATTTATTCCATTTTTACCAATGCTATCGTTACACCTTTTACTGCAAAATTTATTGTATGATTTCTCCCAATTAACACTTCCTTGGGACAAAATGGACCGTTCGTTTTTGAAAAAGCCGCATCAATGGGAACAAAAAGGAATGCTGCGCTTTATTCTATGTATTGGTCCGGTGAGTTCGATCTTTGATATTGCGACGTTTCTAATTATGTGGTTTGTATTTAGCGCGAATACGGTGGCGGAGCAAGCATTATTCCACAGTGGCTGGTTCGTGGTTGGCTTACTTACGCAAACATTAGTCGTACACATGATTCGTACAGAGAAAATACCGTTCATTCAAAGCCGAGCAGCTACACCAGTCATGATTGCAACGCTTAGTGTAATGGCGCTTGGGATTATTATTCCATTTACAGGATTCGGCCACAGCATTGGTTTTGTCAGCTTGCCTGGTAGTTATTTCCCTTGGTTGATATTGATTTTGGTTGGATATATGGCTACGATGCAACTGGTGAAAACTATATACATTCGGAAATTCCGGGAGTGGATTTAAATGCGTGCTGGACGCGTACTATTTGTAACGTATTTACTTCTGGCGATATGGAGTTTGCTACTTGTTTATAGCACGAGTTATGGTGTTGCTGTTATGCGATATAAAGTGGAGCCGAGTTATTTCTTTAATAGGCAATTACTTTTTTATGGGCTTGGTTTTTTAGGACTACTCGTTTGCTCGCGTATTAATGTGCAACTATTTTACCTGAGACGAACGCTTCGGATTTTGGCTGGAAGTTTGCTTGGCTTACTGCTATTAGTGCTTCTAACAGGAAGCGCGGCGAACAATGCGCAAAGATGGCTGTCTATTGCGGGTGTGACGTTCCAACCTACTGAGATGGTTAAATTGCTGTTGATACTAGTAATCGCAACGGTTTTTTTGAAAAAAGGTTGCGGTGTTCGCGTACAATATTGGTTGCTTGGATTTTTATTTTTAACAGTGGGGCTTGTCTTCTTGCAGCCGGATCTTGGCACTGCACTGATTTTAGGTGTTATTGGGGTCGCTTTGTTTTTAACGAGCGGAGTTGGCCTCACACGCCTTGTGCGAGTTGCAATTTGGACTTTTGGTCTCTTATTACTTGTAGCAATGCTGATTTACTTCTTTCACCCAGACTTTTTTAGTTCAGCAAAATTGGGTAGATTTGCTTTTCTGGATCCGTTTAATTTGGATAATTTAGATGCTTCTTATCAACTAAGAAATGGCTATTATGCGATTGGGAGCGGTGGGATATTTGGAAATGGCTTGGGAGGCAGTATCCAGAAGTTAGGCTATTTGCCGGAGCCGCATACGGATTTTATTATGACGGTAATTGCAGAGGAACTTGGTGTTTTTGGTGTTATTTGGACGATATTTTTGTTGATGGCGCTAAGTTTTACAGCACTCTACATTGCTATTAGTAGTCATTTTATTTTTGATTCGATGGTTTGTATCGGTGTTGCATCTTGGGTGTCGGTGCAGATGTTTTTGAATCTCGGTGGAGTGAGTGGGATTATTCCGCTTACTGGTGTACCGTTGCCATTTATTAGTTATGGTGGTAGTTCGGTCGTCATGCTTTCATGTGCAGTCGGATTTGTACTAGCGGCAGCGAGACGGAATGTACTAGCTAAAACGAGAGAGGTCGTGTATTTATGAAACGAGATGTACTTTATAACCGAATTATTCTATCGGTATTCTTATTGTCTTTAGTTAGTTGTGTGGCGATATATTTTGCTCAGCAGACAAACCAGTACAATACGAATTTTTTGGGAATGCAATTGGTGTTTTTGGCAATTGGGACGCTTACTTGTTTTGGAGTTTCTAGGCTCCCGATAGAATTTTTACGCCATCATGCGATTTGGCTGTATGTGATTATGGTCATTACACTACTAGGTATACTCATTCCTAATCCGTTAGTTCAAAATATAAATGGGGCGACTCGTTGGTATCGCTTCGCTGGGCTATCTTTTCAACCTTCTGAAGTAGTAAAATCCATATTTATCTTTGTATTGGCGCATTTTGCAGTGAAATATCAAGCACAAAAATGGAAACAATTAGGGATTCTGACGGTGCTTACTGGGATAGTATTACTATTAATTATGAAACAACCAGACCTTGGTACGACGATTGTTTATGGGGTTACGGCGCTAGCGATTATTTTACTGGCAATTAAATCGACGAAGCTGATGGTCGGAATTATTACGTTAATCTTAACAGCTGCAACAATTGGGATGTATGTTGTCGTGTATCACATTAGCTTATTAGAGAAAATTGGGTTTCACGCGTACCAGTTTTCGCGGATTCAGACGTGGCTTGATCCAACGACAGATCCTGATGCAGTGTACCAGCTCAATTTGTCAATGAAAGCTGTTGGTTCGGGGATGATGACTGGTAGTTCAGGAACAAATGCGTATATTCCTGAAAGTCATACAGATATGATTTTTAGTACGATTGGGCATCAGTTTGGGTTTGTTGGTGTAAGTTTGTTGTTAATTTTATTTATGGTACTTATCCATCAATTAATTATGGCAGCGCTATTGATGAAGAATACTTTTTCTTCGCTTGTTTTAGCGGGCTTTGCAGTTAGTTTTGCATTTAATATTTTTGAAAATATTGGTATGACTGTTGGACTTATGCCGCTCACGGGGATTCCGCTTCCATTCATTAGTTATGGTGGGAGTGCTGTGCTTGGTAATTTTATTGCGGTAGGCGTTGTGCTAGCGATTATTCGGTCAGATGCCGATTTAATAGAAGAAAAATAAGTCGTCTGAATAATTTCCGAGTTCTTTGTTATATTCAGAGGAATCAAAAGGCCTGTTTACTCATATATTAGTGAAATTGTTACCGATTGAGCTATGTATTTAATCGGTAACAATTATATGATATAATCTTTGTGAAACGAAACACAACTAGATGAGAGAATGAAATGAAGGAATTTTTATTTTTTGCTGTATTTACTTTTATTATGACAATAGGAGTAGGTGTAATCAATGCTAGCGCTTCCGAAATAGAGAATCCAGACAATATTCAAGAAGCGGAAGTAGAAACATTTGATTTAAATGGGAACATAGCTCAAGAGAAAGAAATTGTTTTGGAAAACGGGACAGAGGGAACTTTAGGTATAATGCCAATCATTGACGAAAGACCGCTGTTAAAAGGAACTTATTCGCTAGCAAATGGAACAAGTACATGGAAAATATACTGGTATAGTGGTGTATATAATTGTTCGTTTAATGCTAAGATTAATGTTACTAAGGGTAAAGGTAAAATTACAAGTGCTTATAATCCATGGTATCAATTTTATAGTCCAGGACTTGATGTGAAAAAATCTAAACTTTCAAAAACTAGCTCTGGTTCAAGCGCTAGTTATGTATTTGATTGTAAAAATAAGATTTCTAACTGGAATGTTACGTTAAAAGCATCAGTAAGCGGGAAAAAGTTAACTACAAGTTTTAAATAAAGGGAGGCAAAAGCATGTCTTGGATAGCGCCTTATATACCAATTGTATTAGAAGCTGTTTTAGTTATTGGTATCGTTTTTATAGGATTTAAGATTTATAAAAAGTTTCGTTTATCAAAAAAATAATGTTTAATATAAAAGACCCCCAAAAGTTAGAGCTAAAAATCTAACTCTTGGGGGCTTTTTAAATTATCAAATGTGGTTATAAATTTATTCTTAAAATTGATGTAAATATTATATATGTTAAAGAAGTATAATATTTCTCGAGAGTAATAGATTAATTCATTCAATAAATATGGCAAAGAGGAACTCTCACAACGGAAATGACTTCTAACTAAGATACTTAAAAATAAATCAAAAAAAATAGTGATAAATAGTACTATGACTATAAGGTTAAGGCTAATTTAACAGAAGAAAAAAACCAGCTGTCATGACGACAACTGGTTTTTCAAGTTTTATTTATTCTTATAAAGGTCTACAATTTCTTTCGCTAAATCTTTGAAAGTAATTGCATTCATTAAGTGGTCTTGTGCGTGAACGAGTAGAAGGGAAACTTCTGTTTTTTCGCCACGTGCTTCACCTTGTATAAGTTTTGTTTGAGAATGATGCGCTTCAAGTAGTGCTTGTTCTGCTTGGGCGATTTGTTCGTCTGCTTGAGCGAAATCCCCTTTTTTAGCGGAATCAATGGCTAACATAGCATCGCTTTTAGCGTTACCACCGAACACGATCAAGCTCATAATAGTTTGCTCTAAATCCATCTGTAAACACGTCCTTAAAGTTTTGGTTTTTAAAAATTATTCTGCAGTAACGCCTTCAGCAGCAAGTGCTTCTTTTTCACGACGTAGCTCTTGGATTTGAGCAATTTTCGCGAATGGAAGGAAGATTAGGATAGATAGACCTAAGTTTACAGCTGCAAGTACGCCACCAGCGATACTTTGTGTTGCAAGTGCTCCACCGATAATTGGTGGTGTAGTCCAAGGAGTTACGATAGTACAAGCTGGTACCCAACCGATAGCTGTTGCAAAGTAAGCCACAGTTACAAGTACAAGTGGTGCCAAGATGTACGGAATGAACATAATTGGATTCAAGACGATTGGAAGACCAAACATCATTGGTTCGTTAATGTTGAAAATACCAGGCGCTGCAGACAATTTAGAAACTGTCATGTACGCTTTATGTTTACGAGCTACGATAAAGATAGCAATGATTAAACCGATAGTTGCCCCAGTTCCGCCTAAGTTAACGAAAGAGTCAAAGAAAGGTTTGTTAACGATGTAAGGAAGTTCTTTACCAGCTTCTAGGGCTTTTACGTTAGCTTCGATAGCTGGGATATTGATTGTTTGCATGAACGGGTCGATAATGTTCGCACCGTGTAAACCAAAGAACCAAAGGAAAGCAGAAACGAATGCGAGTAATAAAGCTGCTGGCAAGGAGTTTGCAAGACCCATGAACGGTTCTTGTACTAATTCGTAGAAAGAAATTACTAAGTTAGTCACACCAGCTGCTTGGAAGAACGCAGTGATAAGACCAAAGATTGAAACAGTGATCATTGCAGGGAATAAAGCTGCGAATGAACGAGAAACTGCCGGTGGAACACCATCAGGCATGTTGATAATTAATTTCGGGCTACCACTTAAACGAGTGAAGATTTCAGTGGAAAGAATAGCGATAATTAAAGCTAAGAAAAGACCAGTTGATCCAAGACCACCAGTGTTTGCAATACCGTCTGCACCTGGAGCAATTGCGCCGATAGTGAAGAAAGTTGCTACAGAAACTACTGCGGAAGAAAGTGGATCTTTGTCATAAGATTTAGCTAAGTTGTAAGCTACAGTGAAAGCGATAAGTAATGCTAAGATAGCAAAAGTACCGTTCCAAACATTTCCGCCGAATGCTTGCCAAGTTCCTTCACCAAATAAATTATTCATGAATTTTTGGTAAGCTGGAATTGGGAAGTTGTTAATTAAAACAGCGAAAGACCCTAGAATCATTAGTGGCATAGTTGTGATGAAACCATCACGAATTGCTACTAAATGACGTTGTCCACCAATTTTGGCAGCGTAGGGAATGAAATATTTCTCCATAAATGCGATAAAACCATTCATTTTTTATTCTCCTTTTTTGAGGGATAGAGTAATAGCCGGGTTAAGACGAATACATAATTTCTAAAACATAGCGTTATTACTATACCTCTTTAGTTTTTTATAATTTTCAGCTAGTTAGCTGTAATTACCCTCTTTTACTTCATTAACTCTAATGCTTGTTCTAAAACTTTGTCGCCTTTCATCATTCCATAATCAACACTGTTAATAACAGCTAATGGAATACCTTTTGGCTCTAATTTTTTCTTCATGTTTCCTTCTAAGAAACGTACTTGTGGTCCAAGTAATAAAACATCGATTTCGTCTAAATGGTTAGCTGCTTCTGCTTCGGCAACAGCAAAGATTTTTGCTTCAAGGCCTTGTTCTGCAGCTGCTTTTTCCATTTTTGTAACTAGTAAGCTGGTAGACATACCTGCTGAACATACTAACATGATTGTTTTCATGATTATTTCCTCCTCTAGATAATTCTCTTAACACTTATTATATATGCAAGTACCGTGCCAACTTTAAATGTGGCTATAAAAGGGTTTTCATTTTGTTTTTTGCTTACACATTGGCTTTTTTTGTGTGTAAATTTTACACACATTGCGATATTAACGGAATCTTTATGCGGGTCTTTAGAATCTTAACACTGTCTTTATACGTTTGTTGGTAGGATTAGTGGTGGAAAGAGTACGGTGAAGGGGTGAACGGAAAATGGGTGTTGTTCTAGTAATTGCTGGAATCATCGGTTTAGCTTTGTTGGTATATTTATTTTATGTGTTGTTTAGAGGTGAGGATTTATGAAGTATATTGTGATGCAGGATGTGTTTTTTGTTGTATTGTTGTTAGTTTTAGCAGTGCCACTTGGGATTTATATGTATAAAGTGATGATTGGGGAAAAGGTATTTTTGTCACGAGTGCTAGAGCCAGTTGAACGGTTTGGTTATCGGTTGATGGGTGTGAGTGAGGTTGGAATGTCCGCGAAACGTTATGCGGTATCCGTACTTGCTTTTAGTGCAGTTGGGTTTGTATTTGTAATGGCGGTGTTGATGCTACAAGGCTTTTTACCGCTCAACCCGGAAGGTATTAAAGGACTTAGTTTTAGTCTGGCGTTTAATACGGCGGCGAGTTTTGTGTCGAATACGAACTGGCAAGCTTATTCTGGTGAGACGGCTTTATCTTATTTTTCGCAGTCGATTGGCTTAACGGTGCAGAACTTTGTTTCGGCGGCGACAGGGATTGCAGTTTTATTTGCGGTAATTCGCGGCTTTATATGGAAGAAACAGAAAACAGTGGGGAATTTTTGGCAAGATTTATTTCGAGTGACGCTTTATATTTTACTACCACTTTCGCTTATTTTGGCGCTTCTTTTAGTTTCGCAAGGAGTGGTGCAGTCCTTTGCTGATTATTCGGTTGTCGAAACACTTGAAAATGGGGCGAAGCAGTTGATTCCGTTAGGCCCAGCAGCGAGCCAAATTGCTATTAAACAGCTTGGTACAAATGGCGGCGGCTTTTTCGGAGCGAACTCTGCGTTTCCGTTTGAAAATCCATCTAGTTTTACTAATTTAATAGAAATGTTGGCGATTTTACTTATTCCAGTGGCGCTTGTTGTGATGTTTGGGCGTGCGGTGAAGGATAGTAAGCAAGGCCGCGCGATTATGACAGCGATGATGATTGTTTTCGTTATTGGTGTTGTTGCGATAACTATCTCCGAACAATTTGCGGGTCCAAGTTATCAAGGTGTTGCGACTTCTGGCAGTATGGAAGGAAAAGAGGTTCGATTTGGTGTTGGTGGTTCGTCGCTTTTTGCGGCTTCCACAACGGCAGCCTCGAATGGAGCGGTGAACGCAATGCACGACAGTTTGACTCCGCTTGGGGGACTGGTGCCGATGTTCTTTATGCAACTCGGTGAGGTTATTTTTGGCGGTGTTGGTAGCGGACTTTATGGCATGATTGGCTTTATTATTTTGACGGTGTTTATTGCGGGGCTCTTGGTTGGGCGGACGCCAGAATACTTAGGGAAGAAAATTGAACCTTATGATATGAAAATGGTTTGTTTGCTTATCTTGGTTCCGCCGCTGTTGACTTTATTCGGTACGGCGGTTGCGGTGATGATGCCAAGTGTGCAAGCTTCTGTTTCGGCGAGTGGGGCGCACGGCTTTTCTGAGGTGCTCTATGCATTTACTTCGATGGGAAATAATAATGGTAGTGCTTTTGCTGGATTTGCGGCAGACACGACGTTTACAAATATGGTTGGCGCAGTAATGATGTTACTTGCTCGTTTTATTCCGCTAGTTGCGGCGCTTTACTTAGCTCAAAATATGGCTGGAAAGAGTTCAGTTGCAGCGAGCAGCGGGACGTTATCGACGAAAAATGGCATGTTTATTGGTCTTTTAATTGGTGTTGTGGTACTTGTTGGCGCACTTAGTTTCTTGCCAGCACTTGCGCTTGGACCGATTGCGGACTTCTTTACAACTTTCAAATGAGGTGAATGGAAATGATGGAAAAAGGTATTTGGAAAGATGCGCTGATTCAGTCGACGAAAAAACTGTCTCCAAAACTGCAAGTGAAAAATCCGGTGATGTTGCTTGTTTATGTTGGTGCGATTTTGGCAACGAGCCTTTATTTTCTCGGTTTCTTCGGGATTTCGGATGAGAAGTCTGGTTATACGCTAGCGATTGCGCTGATTTTATGGTTTACAGTGTTATTTGCGAATTTTGCTGAGGCGATTGCGGAAGGTCGTGGTCGAGCACAGGCGGATAGTTTGAAAATGGCTCGAAAAGACGTTTTAGCTCGAAAATTAAAGAATGTTGATGATAAAACTGATGTGATTGAAGTTGCTTCGAATGACTTGAAAAAAGGCGATATTGTGTATGTCCTTGCGAATGAACAAATACCGATGGATGGCGAGGTCATTGAAGGTGCGGCTTCGGTTGATGAAAGTGCGATAACTGGGGAATCTGCACCAGTAATTCGAGAGTCTGGCGGGGATAGAAGTGCCGTGACGGGTGGAACTACACTTGTTTCCGATTGGCTGGTTGTTCGTGTAACGGCGGTCTCTGGAGAAAGTTTCTTAGATAAAATGATTGCGATGGTGGAAGGAGCTTCACGGAAAAAGACGCCGAATGAGATTGCTTTACAAATTTTACTTGTAACGCTTTCGATTATTTTTCTGGCGGTTTCAGCCACACTTTTACCATTCACTGAATTTGCGAGCAAGCAGGCGGGTGCTGGTTCGGCGATTTCGATTACGAATGTGATTGCTTTGCTCGTTTGTTTGGCGCCAACTACTATCGGTGCGTTGCTATCGTCCATTGGAATTGCGGGGATGAGCCGTTTAAATCAAGCGAATGTTTTAGCAATGAGTGGTCGTGCGATTGAGGCAGCTGGAGATGTGGACGTACTTTTACTCGATAAAACTGGGACGATTACACTGGGAAATCGGAAAGCAAGCGAATTTTTGCCTGTGGATGGAGTGACGGAACAAGAGCTAGCAGATGCGGCGCAACTTTCTTCGATTGCGGATGAAACGGCGGAAGGTCGCAGTATTGTTGTGTTGGCGAAAGAACGCTTTGATATTCGTGGTCGAGATTTTGCTGAAATGCACGCAGAATTCGTTCCTTTCACGGCAACAACGCGAATGAGTGGAATTGATTATCAAGAAAATACGATTCGAAAAGGCGCGGCGGATGCGGTTCGTGCATATGTAACGGCGAATGGTGGGACGTACCCCAAAGAGTGTGATGCGATTGTGAGTAAAGTTGCTGGAGCTGGTGGTACACCGCTTGTCGTTGTTCGTAACAATCAAGTGCTGGGCGTCATTTATTTAAAAGATATCGTGAAAAATGGTGTAAAAGAACGTTTTCTCGATTTACGAAAAATGGGTATTAAAACAATTATGATTACTGGCGATAATCCAATGACCGCAGCAGCAATTGCGGCAGAAGCAGGAGTCGATGATTTTCTAGCAGAAGCAACCCCAGAAGCAAAATTGGAATTAATTCGTGAATATCAACGGGAAGGCCATTTAGTGGCGATGACAGGAGACGGAACGAATGATGCGCCAGCTCTTGCGCAAGCGGATGTGGCGGTTGCGATGAATACAGGAACACAAGCTGCAAAAGAAGCTGGGAATATGGTTGATCTGGATTCTAGTCCTACTAAATTAATTGATATTGTTCGGATTGGCAAACAACTGCTAATGACACGTGGGGCACTGACGACTTTTAGTGTTGCTAACGACTTAGCAAAATACTTTGCGATTATTCCGGTGTTATTTTACGGTATTTTTCCACAGCTTGAAGCGCTTAATTTAATGGGATTAACAAGCCCGACGAGCGCCATTTTATCCGCGATTATTTACAATGCGGTGATTATCATTGTTCTTATTCCGCTTTCTTTAAAAGGTGTGAAATATCGTGAAATGCCTGCTGGAAAATTACTGAGTCGAAATATGTTGATTTATGGTCTGGGGGGGTTGATTGCTCCATTTATCGCGATTAAATTGATTGATATGCTATTAACTGTTCTAGGAATCGTTTAAGAGGGGGAGAAAACATGAAAAGATTCATGCAAATTTGGAAGCCGGCAGTAATTGGCTTTCTACTTTTGACATTGGTGTGTGGCGTGCTTTATCCAGGTGTTGTCACTGTTTTTGCAGGTGTAGCTTTCCACGACAAAGCAAATGGCAGTATAATAGAAGAAAAGCTAGCAGATGGTACGACCGGAAAAGTTGGTTCTGCTGAAATTGGCCAAACGTTTACTGAGCCTGAGTACTTGATTGGACGGGCTGCAAGTGACGGGGTGGCGACAAACTTAAACCCTACTAGCGAAGAACAAAAACAATTAGTAGAAAAACGAATCGCTTGGTGGCATAAACTAGATCCGACGAACAACCGCGTTATCCCAATGGATCTCGTAACAGCATCAGCAAGTGGCGTAGATCCGGATATTTCAGAGGCTGCTGCGGCATATCAAGTAGACCGGATTTCTAGAGAACGAGGCATTTCCACCAAAGAAGTCAAAGAAATTATCGCAGAACATACAAGTAACCGATTGTTAGGTTTTTGGGGTGAGCCAACTGTAAATGTCTTACAAGTGAATTTGGCATTAGATAGATTGAAAATGTAAGTTGGAGGCGAGTATATGGAAACGAATCGTCCAAGTCCGGATGCGCTACTGGTGAATTTGCAAGAAGAAACAGATTCATCTGTGGGGAAATTAAAAATATATTTTGGTTTTGCGGCAGGTGTTGGAAAAACGTATGCCATGTTAAGTGACGCTAAAGACCAATTAGCAGCAGGTGTGGATGTCGTGGCGGGTTATATTGAACCCCATGCCCGCGTGGAAACACTGAGAATGCTAGAAGGAATCCCGATTATTTCACCTAAAGCAATCAACCATAAAAATATTGCGCTCAAAGAATTCGATTTGGACGAAGCGTTGAAACGGAAGCCGGAATTGATTCTGGTAGACGAACTTGCACATACGAATGCAGCGGGCGTAAGAAACAAGAAGCGTTTCCAAGATGTGGAAGAACTACTCCAAGCGGGAATCGATGTATACACAACCGTTAATGTGCAGCATATCGAAAGCTTGAATGATATCGTTGAAGGTATCACCAAGGTCGCTGTGCGCGAAACGATTCCTGACTATGTTTTTGATGAAGCGGACCGAGTAAAACTAATTGATATTGAGCCAGATGAGCTTTTGAAACGGCTCGAACAAGGCAAAATCTATCAACCAGAACGCGCGCAAACAGCTATGCAGAACTTCTTCACTAGAGAAAACTTAAAACTCTTACGTGAAATTGCGATGCGAAAAGCGGCCGACCGAATTAGCCATGAATACGACCAAACTGGTGTTTATCCAGAAAAACGTGCAAGTAGTAAATGGCTCGTTTGTATTGGGACATCGCCTTCGTCAGCAAAACTCATTCGCTGGACAGCACGCACAGCCGAGGCTTTCCGCGCTCCGTGGACTGCTCTTTACATTGAAAATGAAGAAAATGATTATATGACCAAAGCAGAGAAAAAATGTTTACGGGAAACGATGGAACTCGCTGAACGACTTGGTGCTGAGATTGTTACCCTCGCTGGGCATGATATTGCGGAAACAGTAGCTGAGTACGCTCGTTTGACCGGTGTGACAAATATTGTTGTTGGTAAGTCACGTCGGCGTATGGGGTTACGTTCCCTATTTGAGGAAGATTTTGAAGACCGACTTATCACGCATTTGGATAACGTCGATATGCACATCATTCCTTCAAGCCATCCAAAAGCAAAAAAACGGCGAATGAAAATGCGGTTTAAAAGTTTCCTCACATGGCATGACATGGCGAAAATGGTGTTATTATTAGCGCTAGCAACAGCGATTTGTGTTGGCTTAAGTGAATTTGGCATTGGCGACCAAAATGTGATTATGGTGTATATTTTGTCTGTTTTAATTATTTCTCGCGTAACAAGCGGTTATGTGTATGGTGTCTTAGGTTCTATCATTGGCGTCATGTTATTCAATTTTTTCTTCACGTCTCCGCTTTATACATTTAACACAATTCAGGCAGGGTATCCGGTGACTTTTGGGATTATGCTTTTGGTTGCATTGATTACGAGTGCACTAACTGTTCGAATCAAAACACAAGCCAGCCTTGCTGTTGAGCGAGAACGTCGAACCGAAGTGCTTTATGAAATCAATAAACAGCTTTTGGTAACGCGCAATTTAAAAGGAATTATTAATCTTACCAATGAATATATTTTGCATTTATTTAGCCGTTCCGTTATTTTTTATTCTGCTGATCCTGCCAAAAGTAATGAAGGGATTTTCGTACAAGCAGAAGGAAAAGAAGATGCGAGCGCGCTTCTTAGTGCGGATGAAGAAGCTGTTGCCCACTGGGTATTTAAAAACAAAAAACGAGCGGGCGCTGGGACGGATACGCTAATGGGAGCGTTTGGTTACTATATGCCGGTGATGTCACAAGGAAAAGTGCTTGGTGTCATCGGGGTTTCTTGCTCCCCGGAAGAAGGTCCGCTCACACAAGATAACCGGATATTTTTACGGATGATTAGCTCTCAAGTCGCACTAGCTTTAGAGCGCCAATATTTATCAGAAGAACAGCGCCAAATCGTTATTGAATCAGCCAAAGAAAAGATGAGAAGTAATCTGCTGAGGGCGATTTCACACGATTTGCGAACGCCGCTTACAGGTATCATTGGCGCGAGTTCCGCCTTACTTGAAAAAGAAGATGAATTAGACAAAGAAACCGAGCGAAACTTAATTAGAGGTATTAAAGATGATTCAGGCTGGCTCATCCGGATGGTCGAGAATTTGCTATCTGTGACACGAATTAGTGAAGGTCTGGTGAGCTTGGAACGAGCGCCGGAAGCCGTAGAAGAAATTGTTGGTGAGGCGGTTGGGCGCATAAAAAAACGTTTCAGAGACCGAACTATTCACGTGAAAGTTCCGCGTGATCTTTTGATGGTTCCGATGGATGGGACACTGATTGAGCAAGTGCTTATTAATTTAATGGAAAATGCGCTACGTCACGGTGGAACTGGTGCAGAAGTTTGGGTAGACGTGACGAAAACGAAACAAAGTGCGATTTTCAGTGTACGCGATAATGGAAAAGGAATTCCGGAAAATCGTTTGGCAGATTTATTTGATACTTTTGCGGTAGAGGCAAGAGAACGCTCAGACATGTCCCGTGGCTTGGGGCTTGGCTTATCGATTTGTATGTCGATTATTCGGGCACACGACGGAACTTTGGAAGCAAAAAATAACAAACATGGTGGGGCGACATTCTGGTTCACTTTGCCACTAGACGGAGGAGATGGAAAATGAACAGCAAGCGGCTTGTGCTAATTGTGGAAGATGAAGATGGCATCAGTAATTTTATTTCGGCTGTTTTGACGGCGAGCGATTACTCGGTGATTAAAGCAGTGAATGGAAAAGAAGCGCTAGAACAGACGGCTAGCCATTCGCCGGATGTAGTGTTGCTTGACCTTGGTTTGCCAGATATGGAAGGACTAGACGTGCTTCGGGATATTCGTGTTTGGTCAAAAGTGCCGATTATTGTTGTATCCGCGCGGGATCACGAACGGGAAAAAGTAACTGCGCTTGATCTTGGCGCAGATGATTATATTACGAAACCATTCGGCACATCGGAACTCCTCGCGCGTATTCGAACAGCGCTACGACACATTCAGCCAAGCAGTAAAGAATCGCCAAATGACCATATTATTCGCATTCAAGACCTGTATATTGATGACGACCGCCGACTTGTCAAAATGGACGATACGGAAATCCATTTTACGCCGATTGAATATAAAATTTTACTCCTGTTAGCTCGCCACGCTGGAAAAGTCCTTACACATGACTTTATTATTCGAGAAATTTGGGGGCCTTATCCAAGTGAAAATCAAGCGCTTCGAGTCAATATGAGTAACATCCGACGTAAAATTGAAAAAAATCCGGCAGAACCTGCATACATTTTGACAGAAGTTGGGGTTGGATACCGGATGGCAGAAGAATAATAATATGTTATGATAAAAATAAACGCCAGGAGGAATTAATATGCATAAAACAATCCGTAGCGTAGACGTTTATTATGAAAAATATGGTGAAGGAATACCGATAATAATGATTCATGGCTTTGCTCCTGATTCGCAGCTGATGATTGGTTGTATGGAGCCAGTCTTTGATAAGGAAAGCTCGTTCTCACGCATATATTTGGATTTGCCTGGAATGGGGAAAACCGAGAATTACGACTCAATTCAAAATGCTGACCATGTACTCACGCTTTTACTAGAATTTATTGAAGCGGTAATTCCGGGCGAGCAATTTGTACTCGCTGGAGAATCGTATGGTGGCTATTTAACTCGCGGAATCGCAGCGAAAATGCCAGATAGAGTACTCGGAGTCTTGCTTATTTGTCCAGTCATTTATCCTGAAAAAGAAAGAAGAACGCTACCCGAACAAAAAGTCATGTACCAAGACGATACCTTTGTCCAGTCACTATCAAAAGAAGACCGAGCATACTTTTCAAAAAGTGGCGTCATTTTAACAGCAAGAAACTGGAATCGTTTCTTGGCAGAAGTGATGGCTGGAATGATTAATGCAGATGGAGAATTTTTAGACCGATTATCTGCGAACTATGAGCTGAGCTTTGATCCAGACGAAAAAGTGCAATTCGATGTACCTGCATTATTCTTATTTGGTCGTCAAGATGATCACGTGGGTTATGCAGACGGACTAACGTTGCTCGAAAAATACCCACATGCATCGATTGCTATTCTTGATTTTGCAGGTCATAATTTACAAATTGAACAACCGAAAATCTTCACGACGATGGTGCAAGACTTCTTATTCCGCGTAAAACCAGAATAAATTAACCTTTATGACCGCCAACCATTTCAGAACGTTTTAAGCCAGTCGCTCCATTTAACAAACTGCTTGCATGCATAAGTGATTTAAAACCATAGCGCGAACGGATTTTGTCGACAGTTATTTCTAATTGCTCATGATTTAAAGTTTGGGTAAAATCTTCAAATAAATTGAGCTGTAGTCCGGTTTTTAAAGTAATCTTACCGCATGAAATAGCAATGGAGCGTACGGGTTCGCGTTCATCGTAACGTCTAAATAGTTGGAGGAAATAAGGAATAAGCGCATGACTACTACTAGTAGGAGGGATTTTAGCTTGATGGCTGAATCCTTTTTTTATGCTGTATTTACTGTAGCCAACACTTAGGTGAATAACAGCAGTATCCACATGATTTTGGCGCAAACGCATTGCTACTTCCTCGACCATTTCGCGAATAACAATTTCTACTTCCGCGGGTACGTGATAGTCTTTTTCAAGAATTTGGCTTTTTCCGTAGCTTTTACTAACAGGCACATATTTTTCGTTTAAAAGGCTATAATCGATTCCGTGAGCATGATAATAAAGTTGCTCACCGACTACACCCATTACGTTTTTCAATACTTGTGGCGGCGTTTGGCTTAGTTGATACATATTGAAGATTCCCATTTTTTGCAGGCGAACAGCAGTCCGACGTCCAATTCCGCACACGTCATCCAAATGCCTAATCTTCCAAATGGTTTCGGGAACATGCTCGTAGCGCCATTCAGCTATCCCATCATCGCGATTTTTGGCAACATTATCGAGCGCGAGTTTGGCAAGAAGGGGGTTGTCGCCGATTCCAACTGTGACATAGAGGCGCAGCTCTTCTAAAATGTCACGCTGGATTTTACGAACAATTTCCTCGGTACTTCCAAACAGCAAATGCGACCCAGTCACATCTAAAAAACATTCATCAATACTATAAACGTGAATAAACTCAGCGGGAACATAACGTCTGAAAATGGCTTGGATCATCGCATTTACTTTTAAATATAGTTTCATTCGTGGGGGTGCGATAATAATTCGCTTGTCCCAAGTGGGCAGTTCGTACATTCTTGAGCCAGTTTTGATGTGATGCACTTGTTTCATTTTTGGTGTGGCGGCTAAAACGAGGCCGCCAGATCGGTCAGCGTTGCTCATGACGACTAAATAAGCTTCAAGCGGATTCAGTCGGCGTTTGACACATTCAACCGAAGCGAAAAAACGATTTAATATCGATGCACAAAATATCTCGGCGCGGTGCACGGCTGTAGTCTTCTACTTGTACCATTTGTCGACACTCCTTTCTTCTACGTTTCGGATAGCAGAGAAGGAAAGCGGGATAACACCGTCAGAGTTTTTAATATAAATAATGTTGTTTTCCACTCCTGAAATACGACCGATAATATCGTTTTCGGGAAATGCTTCTGGATCTAGCGGCTTTTTCTGGATAATAAGCGTAGACTGATGTGTCATCGCGCTAGCTAGTACGCTCTCGATAAATTCTGTAGTCATAGCTTCTTTCCATACTAACGTTGGCTCAGCGTTTTGCATCGCTTCAGTATGTTCACTTAATAAAAAACCGCCCCATTTCTTCATGCCACGATCTTGATAGCTCATATGATGACACCTCCAATATTTCAAATAATTAGCTAATGCTTATATATATTATACGAACAAATGTTCTTGTTTGCAATGCGTAAATATTCTCATTTGTGATATTAAAAAGGGAAGAAATTACTATTTGTGAACAATTAATAAAATGGCTATAAAAAACGACCAAGTCCATAATTAGACTTGGTCGTTATGATTATTTTTTAAGCGTGGCTATCTTCGTACGCTGTAATTTGTCCAACACGGTTTGCATGTCGGCCACCTTCGTAATCGGTGTTTAGCCAAATTTTGACAATGTCTTCTGCTAGCCCTGGACCTATGACTCTCGCTCCAAGCGCAAGGACATTTGTATCATTATGTTCACGCGTTGCATGAGCGCTAAATGTATCACCAACAAGCGCGCAACGAATACCTTTTACTTTATTAGCTGCAATACTCATACCAATGCCTGTACCACAAACTAAAATGCCGCGGTCAACTTCTTGGTTAACAACTTTTTCACTAACGGTAATAGCGAGTCCCGGGTAGTCCACTGATTCTGGTGTTTCGGGGCCAAATTCCTCATAACTAATACCAACACTTTCAAGATAAGAAATAATACTTTTTCGTAATTCAATTCCGCCATGGTCTGAAGCAATGGCAACTTTACTAACTGTCATTTTTTCTCCTCCTGCCGTATAATCAATACCTTCATTATACATGAATTAGAGTTTTTCGACAGTCTTTCTGTTGCGCCAAGGTTTTGCGTGAACAATAATAACGTCGCAAGGTGCATGGGCGGCCGTATATTCAGAAACACTACCAAGAATAAATTGTTCTGTTGCCGAAAGTCCAGTTGCTCCAACTAAAATTAAATCGGGTTCAAAATTTCGCGTTATTTTTTTATTGAAGGTAGTTTTTGGCGTACCAAAGTGAACAAAAGTTTCAACGTGCGCTACGCCAGCTTTTTCGGCTTCTTTTTTGTACATATCAACTAATTCTTCTCCGTAAGCTTTGGCTTTTTTGGCATAGGTTTGTTCATAATCGATTAATGGTGCAATCCGACGAACATCCGCGACAAAGCCAATACCAAGCGTAGCACCATCCATTTTGGCAAATTGAACAGCTCGTCTTAGCGCGGCTTCCGCTTCATTTGATCCATCTACACCAACAAGAATCCGTTTGTAAGCAGACATTTTGTATCACCCTCTCAAAAGTTTTCCCCTTATTTACTTAATACCCATAAATAAAAGAAAGAAGCATGATTAAAGAGAAAATTTTGTGGTACTATGAGGAAAAGGGGGTCTCTTTATGGCTAAGCTAGAAACGTTTTATCCCATTGTAGCTACACCAAAGCGTGCTGGCTATAAAGAATATCTACCGAGTGCAGCTCTTACAGGCTATATTCGCTGTTTTTGGGAGGCAGATGATAAGAATTTCCCGGGAAATAATTTAGTGGTTCCTGATTTATGTGCGGATATTATTTTTACAATTGATAGTAAAACAGGGCTAGTGACGGATGCTATATTTGTTGGCGTTAGTGATGCATCGTTTGAGTCTGACGATGAAAGTAATACCGAGCTTTTTGCCGTGCGATTTTATGCGTGGTCGTTATTTTTATTTGTCAAACAGGACTTGACTGGTAGCATGAATCGGGTAAAAGAGCCGGAAGAGATGTTTGCTGGATTTGTTTCGTTTTTTCAAGAGAGGTTTGCTGAAATGACGACGAACAGTGAAAGAATAGCTTTATTAGAAGAATTTTTACTGCGAAAATTAATGATGCTTGGCAAGCAAGTCCATCCTGATTTTTTAAACAGTATTGATAAGTTACTACAAAACCCCAATCAATTTGCGTTAGGAGCTGTATCTGTTCGGCAGTTAGAACGGCTGTTTCAAAAACACATGGGACTTGCACCTAAACAGACAGCAAAACTTATTCGTTTCCAAAAAGTATTACAGGCATTATATGAGAATCCAAGTGTGCCGGGCGCTGAACTTGCTTATCTTCATGGGTTTACGGACCAGGCTCACTTAATTAAACAATTTAAACGATATAGTAATCATACCCCAGAAGAAATGAAGCAAATTTTTCTGCAAAATGTCGCAAATATACAATGAAAAACGTAAATGCTTTGTTAAACTAATGATATGGAGGTGCTTAAAATGATTAATGAATTTGTTTGTACAAATATTTCCACACAAGATCCGGCGGCGTTGGTTGCGTTTTATCACGAAAAATTGGGAATTCCGATAGTATTCGAAGGGTACGACAATTATGACGGAGCGAAATTAGGTTTTTCTGAAAAGGCTCCCGGGATTATTGTTTGGAATAATAGCAAATGGGGCGAAGCAAGCGAATCTAAAGTGGAGTTTGTTTTCTCGTGTGATACTAGTTTGGATGAGATGTACCGGGAACTTCAAACAGCGGGAGTGGAGACACCAGAACCTCGTGTGGCTGAGTGGGGCGGACGTGAACTGAATTTACTTGACCCAGATGGCAATAAGATTATGATTTTGGAGCCCGCACAATGAGCGATGAATTTGCTTGGATACGGGAGGAAATCAGTGGTCTTAAAGGAGTCCAGTATTCTTTTAAAGAAGAATGGGGAGCGGAGCGCTATCATGTCTTGGATCAGCTAATGGCAATGCGCGGAACGAATAAAAATGGGCATCCCATTTTAACCTTGAAGTGCGATGCCGAAAAAAGTGAGCAACTTCGCGCAGAAAATCCAGCCATCGTTCCCGGTTATTATATGAATAAACGAGTTTGGATTTCTGTTTTATTGGAAGAAGAACGAGATAAAGACTTGATTCGCGCATTAATTCAGCATGCCTACTCAGAAGCGAAGAATAAGTTGCCAAAATATAAACAAGCAGAACTTTTTGACTAATTTAGTTAAGAAGTTCTTATTTCTGTTATAATGAAATTGATTGTGAAAAAGAAAACAAAAAGGAGATGAAAAGATGGATATTAATATGTTTATCCTATACTTCTTCATTTATTCTGTTCTTGGATGGGCTTGGGAGGAAGTTTTTTGCTCGATTTCAGAAAAGAAGTTAGTGTATCGTGGTTTTCTGTATGGACCATATTGCCCCATTTACGGGTTTGGGGTAACGGCAGTTTTAATGATGATTTTACCGTTTCAAAACAACTTATGGGCCTTATTTATTTTTTCGATGATTATATGTACGGTAATTGAATATGTTACTGCAACGATTTTGGAAGCATTATTCCATACAACATGGTGGGATTATCACAACTGGCCACTCAATGTAAAAGGTCGAATTTGCT
This sequence comes from Listeria monocytogenes, assembly GCF_900187225.1. Taxonomy (GTDB): domain Bacteria; phylum Bacillota; class Bacilli; order Lactobacillales; family Listeriaceae; genus Listeria; species Listeria monocytogenes. The sequence goes on along the minus strand of NZ_LT906436.1, from coordinate 2,667,995 downwards.
TGCCGATTTCGATTTTTTGGGGATTTGCTTGTATTATCGTTGTACGCTTCTTGCACCCACTTGTCACCGAATTTGCGGATTGGATTTTAAGCTGGGGTGGCTGGATTATTCCTGCGCTCATCGTGGTTCTGATGCTTATTGATACGATTAAATCTGTCACAAGTATGCTATCATTCCAAAAAGCACTTGCCGAATTTAATGAAAAACTAAATGCACAAGCGAATGAGCTAAAAGCAAGTGTAAAAGAACGAGCGAAAGAATTTGAAGAAGGACTTTTGAAGAAACAAGAAAATGTTGATATGAAAATTGCTGAAATTGAAGCAAAACGTAAACAAGACAAAGAACTTGCTGCCAGCATGCGCAAACTTAAATTTAATGAACGACGAATGTTAAAATCGTTCCCGAAAATGAAAGTGAAACGCGCAGCACCCTTTAAGAATCTCAACAAAAGTTTGCTTCGGGTGGATAAACTGAAAAGAAAATAGAGAAACTGATTATGGCGCGAATGGTATTTTTTATCATTTGCGCCTTTTTTTGCGTTATTTTTTACAAAACGTGTAGAAAGAACAGCCTATCTTTTGTATGATTAAGAAGAAACAACGCCCCGCAAAACTCCGTTACTTCATTCTCATTTTTGTTTCAAAGCAGATTTTACCTACCTTCATGAAGTTTCACAATCACGCTATAAACAAGCTTTACAAGCAACTTTCACATATTTGGAAATAACAGGATTGTTAAAAAAGTCACAAGTAAAGCCCAATGATGTACATTCTTTCCGCAAGTTATTGGGATGAAAGCGTGTACATTTTTATTAGATTTAGATTTATAATTAAAACGAACAGGAGGGAACGATATGTATTTGGATGAGAGAAGTAATTCACTTTTAAAAGAACTCTTACGACATCCTGACACATCGAGTACGAACTTACAAGCAAAATTTGGTTTAACTCGAAGACAAGTCGACTATAGTTTCCAAAAAATTAACAACTGGCTAGAAGAACAGACTTATCCGAAGATTCATCGAGCTGCAAATGGTCGATTTATCGTAGAACCTGACCTGTTTCAAATCATTGGTGAGGAAGATGGCGAAAAAACAGATTGGTACATCCCGTCAGAAAAGGAGCGCGCTAGTCTAATCATCCTCATGTTAACAACAGGAAGTGAAGAGTTATCCCTTAATCACTTTATAAGCGAGCTGGAGGTGAGTAAGAACACCGTATTACGAGACTTGAAGCTGGTACAAAAGACACTCGATAAATTCAACCTCGAAGTAAAATATTCACGAATGCGTGGCTATTTAATTGATGGAGATGAGTGGAACCAGCGGACGGCGCTCATTTATGCGGCAGAACACATCATAGAAAGTTTTGGCGGCGAAGAGTATTTACAGGATTTCATGCAAGTGGATGAAGCGAGAATTAAAGAGCTTCGGGAAAAATTGGAACAAGTCGAGCATCACCTGAATTTGCATTTTATTGACAATAAAATGCAAATACTGCCTTACATTTTAGAAGCTGTTTTTCGGCGGATGAAGAAAGGGCAAACAATTACGACATCTTTCCTGATTGACTACAATGAATTGTCAGATACTCGGGAATACGGAGCAGCAGAGATTTTTATTGAAGAAGAGCCGAATATGCCAGAAGCAGAGCGAATGTACATCACCTTGCAACTTTTAACTTCCAATGTACTTCCGAAACAATATTTGAAATCGGAGGAAACGCACAAGTTAAGACTGGCACTGGAACAAGTTCTAAGCGAATTTGAGAAAAAGGCTTGTATTCAACTAGTAGACAAAGAATCGTTACTTGAAAAATTATTTGCACATATTAAACCTGCGTATTATCGGATTAAGTATCATCTTACAACAGATTACAGCATTTTAGACAAGATTGATCAAGAATTCCAAGCCGTGCATTACATCGTGAAAGAGTCGTTAGCACCATTAGAACGTTTTATTGGTAGCAAAGTTCCTGAAAATGAAAGTATATTTATTACCCTTTTCATTGGAGGGCATTTAATCGAATCCACAGAGAAATTACAAACGAGACTAAAAGCAGTTGTGGTTTGTCCGAACGGATTGTCGATTTCGAGATTGATGGAAAAAACATTACGAAGCCTTTTCCCGGAAATATTTTTCTATCAAGCGATGTCGATTCGAGAATTTGAACAAACAAAGTTAGGTTATGACATTGTATTTTCCGCAGTGCCACTTTCGACCGACAAGAAATTTTTCCTTATCAACCAATTGATGGATGGGAAAGAGCGCCTGGAGCTTAGACGCCGGGTGATGCGGTCGGTTTACTTAGTGGATGAGGTGAATATAAGCGTCGATCAATTAATGAAAACAATTTCCAAATTTGCTGATATTAAAGATGCTGCCCGTCTTGAAAAAGTGCTAGCAGACTATTTAATGCCAGTTCCAGAAGAAAACACATCTAAACACGAAGGCAAAAGCTCACTCGCAGATTTGCTTGAAGTAACGCGAATCACACGTAAGAAATCAGTGAAAGATTGGCATGAAGCAATTTATCATGCAGCTTTACCGTTACTTTCAGCGGGAGTGGTGGAGCCAGCCTACGTGGAAGAAATGAAACGGCAATATCCAGCACCGATTATGAACATCATTCTCCGTAATACGATAGCTATCCCTCATGCTGAAACGGAAAAAGGAGTAAATAGCCTCGGAATGAGCTTGCTTTATCTAGAAGAAGGTCTGCCACTCGAAGGCGGTAAAGAACTACATTTTATCGTTGTCATTGCAGCCATAGATAAAAACGCTCACTTCACAGCTTTACTACAATTGATGGAATTATCGGAGAACAAAAAAGAACTGAAAAAACTTGCGGATGCTGCGAACACAGAAGAAATGCACCAAATAATTAAAAACTTCACGGACTTGGAAACAAAAAAGACAATGTAGAGAAGTCAGAAAGAATTACAGGAGGATTTCGTAATGGATTTAGTACAATTTTTGAAAAAAGGAATGGTTTGGGTTCAATCGGATATCGAGAAACAAGAGGACCTATTCCAAATGGTCGCAGAAAGTGGAAAGTCTGAAGGGTATGTTACGGATGACTTTTTAACGAGACTAACAGACCGTGAACAAACCTTTCCAACGGGGCTAAAATTAGATGGATACGGCGTGGCATTACCGCACACGGATCCAGAATGCGTTACGGAACAATTTATCGCCGTAATCACTGTGAAAGATGGCATTCCATTTAAATTAATGGAAGATGCTGGTCAAACGGTTGAAGCGAATTTGATTTTCGTACTTGGACTAAATGAACCTCACAGCCAGCTCGCGGTACTTCAGCAATTGATGGGGACGATTCAAGATAAAGACAATGTAGCCGCATTACTCAGAGCGAAAGATGAAGACGAAGTAAAACAAATTTTAGAAACAATAGCCGTTTAAAAAAAACAGGAAAATTAGCCGCGGGAAATCGCAGCAATTAATTAGGAGGAATTTATCATGGGACAATTTAAAATTTTGGTAGCTTGTGGAGCAGGAATTGCAACATCAACAGTAGTAACGGACAGAGTAGAACGTTTGGTAAAAGAAAACAACGTGGATGCAGAAGTAAAACAAATTAAAATTTCAGAAGCAGCATCCATGCAAGACGGAGCAGACTTAATCGTATCAACAACTATCTTACCAACAACTTACAAAATCCCAGCAATTATTGCAACTTCTTATATCACTGGTATGGGTATGGAAGAATTAGACGAAGAAATACTTGCGCACCTTAAATAAAAGGCTGCGCAAGGGAGTTTAAAAATCATCATTAAACAGAGAAAAAAGGAGGAAATATTAAATGGATACACTTCTGTCAGGAGTACAGTATGTTTTAAACTTGGGGCCTACAGTTATTTTGCCTATTATGATTTTCTTTATTGCATTAATTTTCCGAGTACCAGCAAAGAAAGCGCTTCGTTCAGCGATTACGATTGGTATCGGGTTTGTAGGTATTAACCTTGTTATTAGTTTACTATCTAGTAACTTAGGTCCGGCAGCGCAACAAATGGTTGAGCGTTTTGGACTGAATTTAACAATTATTGATGCAGGTTGGCCAGCAGCAGCCGCGGCTTCATGGGCTTCTCCAGTTGCAGCAATTTTAATTCCAATCTGTTTGGTAGTTAACTTAGCACTTATTTTCTTCAAAGTTACGAAAACACTCGATATTGATATTTGGAACTATTGGCATTTCATCGCAGCAGGTGCAACTGGTTATATCGTAACTGGTGGTAACTGGTGGTTCGCGATTCTTTGTGCCATTATCTATGAAGTTGCTGTTCTTTGGATGGCAGATAGAACACAACCTATGGTAGAAGAATTTTACGGCTTAAAAGGGATCTCCTTACCAACAGGTTCTACAGCAGCATTCGGTTTCATCGGTATTCCGGTTGGTTGGCTAATCGCTAAAATCCCTGGTATTAAAAACATCCACGTTGACCCAGAAACTATTCAAAAACGTTTTGGTATTTTCGGGGAACCAATGATGATGGGTCTTATTCTAGGTATTGCAATCGGTATTCTTGCAGGCTATGACGTTGGGGCAGTTGCACAACTTGGTATGTCCATGGGTGCGGTAATGTTCTTAATGCCTCGTATGGTTAAAATTTTAATGGAAGGTTTAATTCCAATTTCAGAATCCGCTCGTGAATTCATGAAATCTCGTTTCAAAGGCCGCGAACTTTATATCGGTCTTGATGCAGCACTTTCTATCGGTCACCCAGCGAATATTTCTACTGGTTTAATCCTTGTTCCAATCACTCTTTTCTTAGCTGTTATCATTCCTGGTAACAAAGTACTTCCTTTTGGTGACTTGGCAACTATTCCATTCTACGTATCATTCGTAGTAGCATCTCGTAAAGGTAACATTCTTCATTCCGTTTTAGCTGGAACTGTAGTTATTGCACTAGCGCTTCTTATGGCAACTGACTTCGGTCTTGTTCATACAGAAATGATGAAAGGTGTTTACGAATTCCCTAAAGGAGCAACACAAGTTAGTACACTTGATATGGGTGGTAACTTCTTTAACTGGGTTATTCTTAAATTCTCTCAAGCTTGGGCAGCTATTTTCTAAGTTTTGTCTTAATGATATAGAAGAGGTGATAGTAACATGAGAGCAGCTGTGTTATACGAGAATAATGTAATAAAAGCAGAACAAATTGATGAAGCGACTTGCGGGAAAGATCAAGTTCGTGTTGAAGTAAAAGCAGTCGGAATATGTGGATCAGATATTCATAAAATGCAGACTCGCTGGAAATACCCATTGCCTGCTGTAATGGGACATGAATTCGCAGGTGTGATTACGGAAATTGGTAGTGAAGTAACAAATGTAGCTATTGGTGACCGGGTTGCAGGGATTCCACTTGAGCCTTGTATGGAATGTAATTATTGTAAAGCAGGCGATTTCGCGCTATGTGATAACTACCGGATGGTGGGGTCACATTTTCACGGGGGATTTGCAGAAAATGTTGTCATGAAAGCCGACAATGTCATTTCTATCGGCGACCTTGATTTTGAGGAAGGTGCGATGATTGAGCCACTTGCTGTATCGATGCATGGGGTACTTGGTATTCAGCCGAGACTTGGCGATACGGTCATTGTCTTCGGAATTGGCACGATTGGAATCTTGGTTGTACAATGCTTACTTCTTGCGGGAGTGAAAGATATTATCGCGGTTGACATTAGTGATAAAAAATTAGCAGACGCGCGGGAATTCGGTTGTAAATACACCATTAATCCAAAAAATGAAGACTTAAAAGAACGCGTTTTTGCTTATACAAATGGTCTTGGAGCTGATATCGCGCTCGAGTGTGCTGGTTCAAAAATAACCCAAGAACAATGCTTACTTGTAACGAAGAAAAAAGGTAAAGTTGGTTTTCTAGGAATAGCTTACGCAGATGTACTTTTACACGAGGAAGCTTTTGAAAATATTTTCAGACGCGAATTAACGCTTAAAGGTTTTTGGAATTCTTACTCGGCACCATTTCCAGGTGAGGAATGGCGTACGTCGATTGAATTCGTGAAACAAGGTCGAATTAAACTGAAACCACTAATTTCGCATCGTTATAAGCTAGAGGAAACGAAAGAAGCTTTTGATATGATTCTTTCAAGAGAGCATGATTATAACAAAGTGATGATATTGCCGCAGAAAGGTGACGATTAATTTGAAAGCAGTAGTAAAAACAAATCCCGGATATGATCAAATGGAGCTAAAAGATGTGGAAGAACCACAAGTCTATGGCGACAAAGTAAAAATCAAAGTAGCATTCACTGGTATTTGCGGATCAGATATCCATACGTTTAAAGGAGAATACAAAAATCCAACAACTCCCGTCACACTTGGACATGAATTTTCTGGTGTCGTTGTAGAAGTTGGGCCAGATGTAACGAGTATCAAAGTGGGAGACCGTGTCACAAGTGAAACAACTTTTGAAACTTGTGGAGAATGTATTTATTGTAAGGAACACGATTACAATTTATGTAGCAATCGTCGCGGCATTGGTACGCAAGCAAATGGTAGTTTTGCAGAATTTGTTTTATCTCGCGAGGAAAGTTGCCACGTGCTAGATGAACGTATTTCGCTCGAAGCAGCAGCACTGACAGAACCACTTGCATGTTGCGTGCATTCGGCGCTTGAAAAAACAACAATTCGTCCAGATGACACAGTACTTGTTTTCGGACCGGGGCCAATTGGATTATTACTAGCTCAAGTTGTGAAAGCGCAAGGGGCAACGGTGATTATGGCAGGAATTACCAAAGATAGCGACCGCTTACGTCTAGCAAAAGAACTTGGAATGGACCGGATTGTCGATACCTTAAAAGAAGACTTGGCTGAAGTTGTGCTCGGCATGACAGGGGGTTACGGAGCGGAACGCGTATTTGATTGCTCAGGCGCAGTACCAGCTGTAAATCAAGGATTACCTCTAACGAAGAAAAAAGGCGATTTTGTTCAAGTAGGACTTTTTGCCGAAAAGAAAAATGCGATTGATGAAGAATCTATTATCCAACGTGAAATTGCTTATATTGGCAGCCGTTCTCAAAAACCATCTTCTTGGATTTTAGCACTCGACTTACTTGCTAATGGCAAAATCGATACAGATAAAATGATTACCAAAGTATATGGTTTAGATGACTGGCGCGAGGCTTTCGAGGCAGTTATGGCAGGTAATGAAATTAAAGTATTAGTGAAATCTTAATAATGGAGGATGGGCTGTATGAAAAAACATCAAAAAAAGGATAACCGTGCAAACGAATCCAAAGCTTCTCGGGCTCAGATGTTTTACAGTAGTCATCCTTAGAAATGAGCCGAGAACATATTCGCGTATGTTCTCGGTTCCATTTCATTATAAGACGTTAAAAGAAAAAAATCTATTAATGAAGGTGAAATTAAATGAAATTAACAATTGGTTGTGACCACGGCGGACGTCGACTAAAAGATGCCATTGTGAAACATTTACGTGAAAAAGATATTGAAGTTGTTGATATTGGAACATATACAGATGAAAGTGTCGATTTTCCATCTTATGCAGAAGAAGTTGCCAATCAAGTAGTAAGCGGGCAATCGGAGCTCGGTATTTTGTGTTGTGGAACTGGGATTGGTATGAGTATTGCTGCGAATAAAGTCGATGGAATCCGTGCTGCGGTTGTTTCGGATACTTTTTCAGCGCGCGCCACTCGTGAACATAACAATAGCAATGTTCTCTGCCTAGGCGAACGTGTTATCGGCGAAGGATTAGCACTTTTACTTGTGGATACTTGGCTTGAGGCATCATTTGCAGGGGATCGCCATAAACGCCGCTTGGATAAAATTACTGAACTTGAAAGAAAGTGAGGATGAACATGAGGAAAATAGCCGCTTCAATTATGTGTGCAGACCAACTACATTTAGGTGAAGAACTCCGGCGCCTTGAATCTGCTGGTGTGGAACTACTACACTGCGATGTGATGGACGGTGTATATGTGAATAATCTTGCACTCGGTCCAGAATATTTGGAAATAGTGCGAAACAATACAGAAATCCCTCTAGACATACATTTGGCTACTATTACCCCACTTAAATATATTGACATGTTTGGCCCGGTGAAACCGGAATATATTTCTTTTCATGTAGAAGTAGCGGAAGACGTGTCAGAAATCATCCGGAAAATCCGCTCTTACAACGTCAAACCATCAATTGCGATAAATCCGGAAACCCCGATTGAAGCCATTTATCCGTATTTAGATGATGTGGAAATGGTGTTAATGATGACCGTAAATCCAGGTTTTGCGGGGCAGAAATTTCAAACAGATGTATTGCAGAAATTGCATGATTTAAAAGCAAAACTAGCTGGAAAAATCCATGCGCCGCTCATCGAAGTGGATGGCAATATTAATAAAGAAACAGTTGGCTTGATGCGAGACTGTTTACCAGATATTTATGTACTGGGAACATCGGCACTTTTTCATGACCGAGATAAAACGAGTTATGCAGAAAGATTAGTGCACATTTGGTCCAATGTAGAAAAACATGTGTAATAAAGCACAAAGAATTTAAGGGAGATGACCGTTTTGAAAAAAACATTAGATAGACAAGCAGTAGATACGATTCGTTCGTTATCAATTGATATGATTGAGAAAGCAAATTCAGGACACCCGGGAATGCCGATGGGAGCAGCACCAATGGCGTATATGCTATTTGCGAAACATTTAGTATTTAACCCAGCCAACCCAGAATGGTTTAACCGCGACCGATTTGTCTTATCAGCAGGGCACGGGTCCGCGCTACTTTATAGCATGCTTCATTTATTTGGTTATGATGTGAAAATGGAGGACTTAAAACAGTTCCGTCAGTTAGATAGTTTGACACCAGGACATCCTGAATTCGGATGGACTGCAGGAGTTGATGCAACGAGTGGACCGCTTGGACAAGGGATTGGTATGGCAGCTGGAATGGCACTTGCAGAGTCTCATTTGGCGGCGGAATATAACCAACCAAACTACCCAATTGTCGACCATTACACGTATGCGATTTGCGGTGATGGCGATTTGATGGAAGGTGTGGCATCAGAAACAGCCTCACTTGCAGGACATTTAGGACTTGGAAAATTAATCGTACTATACGATTCAAACGATATTTGTTTAGATGGTGATTTAAGTGCAACATTCAGTGAAAATGCAGCAGACCGTTTCCGTGCATACGGATGGCAAGTTTTGCGCGTAGAAGATGGCAACAACTTAGCAGCTATTCAAGAAAAAATTGTTCAAGCTAAATTAGAAACATCAAAACCAACACTAATCGAAGTGAAAACAGTCATTGGTTACGGTGCGCCAACAAAAGCAGGTAGCTCCGCAAGTCACGGTGCTCCGCTTGGTGAAAAAGAAGCTAATGGCGCGAAAGAACATTATGAATGGGCAGAAGAGCCTTTCACAGTACCGGCTGAAGTTCGTGATTATTTAAGAAATTACAAAGCGCGCGGAGAAAAACTAGAAGGCGCTTGGAACACGATGCTTGCTAATTACAAAAAAGAATTCCCAGAACTTGCGAGACAATTAGATCGAGTGCTAGCGGGAGAAGTAGCAGCTGATTGGAATGCTAATTTGCCAACTTTTGAAGCAGGCACAAATGTCGCAACGCGCTCTGCTTCTGGAAAAATGATCAACGCGATTGCAGCCGAATTACCGGAACTTTTCGGTGGGTCTGCTGACTTAGGTTGCTCGAATAAAACATTTATTGATGCGAGCCCAGCGTATAGCATTCAAGACCCAGCTGGTAAAAATATTTGGTTCGGCGTGCGCGAGTTTGCGATGGGAGCAATGTTAAACGGAATGGCACTTCATAGCGGCTTACGAGTATTTGGCTCGACTTTCTTCGTCTTCTCAGACTATGTCCGCCCAGCAATGCGGATGGCTGCTTTAATGCAACTTCCAGTAACATATGTATTCACGCATGACAGTATCGCTGTTGGTGAAGACGGCCCGACACATGAACCAATCGAACAATTAGCCTCGCTTCGTGCCATGCCAGGTCTAACCGTTATCCGACCAGCTGATGCCAAAGAAACGCGCGCTGCTTGGGAAATCGCTGCAACTAACACAAACGGCCCGATCGCACTTGTATTATCACGTCAAGACTTACCGGTACTCGAAAACGACCAAGAAGAAGTAGATGCAGGGATCGAAAAAGGTGCATATATCGTAGCTCCAGCAAATAGTTCCAAACCAGACGCAATCATTATCGCAACAGGGTCCGAAGTGTCCCTGGCAATCGAAGCGAAAGCCGAACTCGCGAAAAAAGATATCGACGTTTCCGTTGTCAGTTTATCCAGCTGGGAACGCTTCGAAAAAACAACCGATGCGTATAAAGAAAGTATTTTACCAAAAGAAGTCACAGCGAGATTTGCGATTGAAGCCGGAGCAACATTTGGTTGGAAAGAATTCATTGGATCAGAAGGTGACATGCTAGGAATTGATCATTTTGGCGCATCTGCTCCAGCGAAA